>JADFXZ010000341.1 GCA_015233265.1 Nitrospirota bacterium | reverse complement strand
AAGTCTTGTATTAGGTAATTTTTATGCTGTATCATAAATTACCTACGAAGAAATCAGCCTTCCACCGATTGATTTTAATATTTATTCAGGCGATAATAGCAGTCTGAGTTGCGCATTAGTTCAGATGATATTCTCTGCAGCTCATAATGTGTTGTAACGTTGCTTGGCGGAAATTCATAGCATAAGCGCTTCTTAGCTCGCTAGTATGGTTTATAACAGGCCTTGTGCCGAAAGACATGAGGCCTTCACCCATCGCTTATATAGGAGGGTAGTAATGATACGCAAAGTTAACATCGCTTTCATCAGAGTAAGCAGGTTAGTTATTCTGTCCGTGGTTTTTTGATATTCGTTATTCTGCGGGCATGGGAAAGGAGATGCAGACGGGCGCAGGTCTATTCGGCGCCATGCCCCAAAGGATAGCCTGAGAGACGGGTTGGAGGACGGGCTGGGAAGTGTTCGGCCTGGCGCTCAACGACAGGGCAGTCAAAGCGCCATGAATGAGTTTAAAGTGGAGTCTTTTGACATATCTCAAGGCGAGGACACAGCCGCCGCATATGGTGACTATCTCAGTGACTTCAGAGATGTCTGTTCGGTCTTTGACGCCTTGCAGCGTCTGTCTGGCAGGGGGGTTGCCGAGGATGCCATAGACCATTCGCTCAATTGGCTCATTCTCTCGGCTTGGAGCAATCTCGATAAGATGAAAGAGATTCAGGACGATATAGGTAACAGGCTTCAGGAGATAAAAAAGACCACTGGTATTTTACACTAATCAACAATATAAGGAGAGAGGAGATGTTAAATCAAATGTTGAAAAAGACACCGGTTCTTTTGTGTGTGCTGTTGAGCATGTTGTTGTGTGTAGCGTCTGTCCAGGCAGTGTGGGCAGGCTCCGTAGAGGATAAGGTCAATGAGATATTCCCCGATATAAAACCAGACAGCGTTAAAGAAAGTCCGGTAAAGGGCCTTTACGAGATAGTCAAGGGCAACGAGATTGTCTATTTCGACCCTATAACAGGCTATTTGATCTTTGGGGAGATTGTCTCACCAAAAGACAAGAAGAGTCTTACCGCGGACAGGAAGCGAGAGCTCAGAGAGGTTAAGCTCAAAAATATGCCTCTGGATAAGGCGTTGAAAATCGGAGATGGCAAGAAGACCGTTGTAGAGTTTACTGACCCTGACTGCCCGTTTTGCAGAAAGGCAGGTGTATATCTCGCCTCCAGAAGCGATGTCACAAGGTATGTCTTTTTATTCCCAATACCGCAGCTTCACCCTAAGGCCGCTGAAAAGGCAAAGTTTATACTCTGCGCTGCTGACAAGAAAAAGGCCCTCGAGGACGTGATGGCTGGCCTTCATGACAACGACAATCTTACACTGTGCAATGACCCTAAGGTCGATGAAATGCTCAAAGACCATAAGGCCGCCGGAGACAGCGCCGGGGTGACTGGAACGCCCCTTCTGGTGATAAATGGAACGTTTGTAGATGGCGCTAACATGCCGCTTATAGAGAAACTGCTGTCTGACGAACCGGCATCAGCCCCTAAGACAGCCGAAGAACCTAAGAAATAAAGCTCCCAACCCATAGCCTGCGCAGGCGATTCTCTGGACACTGCACCCTATGCGGTGTCCAGACACCCCCTCAGAAGATTCCATATCCAACGCCAATAACTTGAACTCTTCTAAGAGTAGGCAAAAAGCACTGCGCCGCAGATACCGTAATCCTTTGTAAAACAATGACATAAGACACTCTTCGCTGTTTTCAACTGCTTTCTTTCGCCTCTATGATTGTAACTACAAGACAGACTATAGCAGAACTACAGGGCGGCTTTGCAAGCGTCCCCAACGTACGCGGCTGGAGATTTACGTCACGGCTTAATCGTGACCTATCAGCGTGAGGCTTTGAAGAATGGTGTCAAGTTTGTTTTTTATTTCCGAGTATTTCACGGGATGGTCTTCGTGGGTGTAGATGCTCAAGGCCTTTTCAAAGGAATGGGCGGCCTTTGCGAGATTGTCCTTTTTGTTTTG
>JADFXZ010000120.1:3397-6688 GCA_015233265.1 Nitrospirota bacterium | reverse complement strand
TACGGCTATAACGCCCTGTGGCACATGTCCGGCGACAGCGTAAGCAGCACAGAGTTCCTGCCAACGATGTCAGACACCAACTGGGAAATCGTGGGCACGGGGGATTTTAACGGTGACGGCATCACAGACATAATATGGCGGCATAAGACCTCTGGTCAGAATGTCATATGGCTGATGAACGGCATCTACGTAACAGATATGGTAATGCTTCCCACTATATCAGATATGAACTGGGAAATTGTAGCGCCTAAGTAATACCTGCCGACATAAGGAATGGGGGGAGAGCGTGGAACTGTCCTCCCATTCTTATCCTTATCAAGTAAATTCAGGTAACCTGACCTGATACTAAATTGTAATCATATGACTAATAATTAACCGGCTAATAAGAATCATCCTGAGCTTGTCGAAGGATGTCTGATGTAGGCGGATATTAGAAATAAAGGAGCATCCTTCGACAAGCTCAGAATGATTCAACTTCGATGAACGCATTTTGGCTGCCATCAAGTGGGTTTTCCAGTGCCGACTGGGGCTCAGAATGATTCAACTTCGATGGACGTATTTTGGTATGAGCAAGATGATGCGTGCAATAGCCGAGATAGAAAGATGAAAGACTATGGGGAAAAATTAAAGACTTGCCGTAACTTACACTATGCTATTTCTTTGTCTTGACAAATGGGTCCACTATATTCTGAGAGATAAGGACAGATTCTGGTCAAGCCGGAATGACGGCAAGAAATATGGACCAGGCAGACAGATTATAACTGGTTTCACTGAAATGATAAAACACTAAAAGTATCGTCTCTTAATATTCATGGGCGGGGACGAATGTTGACCCTATCCATGTATGTTTCACAGGAATGACAGGCAATTAGCGCAGAAAGTGCTCTACCGTTGAGGCAATCCCTTTGTTGAGGTCATACTCAGGCTGCCAGTTCAATGACTGTGACGCCTTTGAGTTATTCAGACAGCTGCGCCTGAGGTCTCCTGGGCGCGCCGGGCCCTTAAATGGCGTGTCAAACTTGGCGTCTTTCGCTATGCCCCTTTGTCTGAGTGCTTCGAGAATTGATCTATACAGCTGCATCGTGCTGGTCTCAACGCCTGAGCTGATGTTCACAATCTGCATATCCGCGGCAGAGAGGGCCATCACATTTGCCCTTACCACATCTTTGACGCAGCAGTAGTCGCGCGTCATGCCATCTGGCGCATCCTCGTAATGGTATATAGTAGGCAGCCCCCCTGATATAAGCCTTTCCATAAAAATAGACACCACTCCGGCCTCCGCGTGCGGCACCTGGCGTGGGCCATAGACATTTGCATATCTCAGCACAGTATATTTCAGGCCGTAGTGCGCGGCATAGAAATGAAGATACAGCTCTGTGGTTTGTTTTGTTATCGCATAGGGCGAAAGTGGATTCCCAGGATATGTCTCAGCAGTGGGTATAACATCCGCCTCACCGTAGATAGCCCCTCCGGTGGAGGCAAAGATAATCTTTTTCGTGCCATAGGCTATCGCACACTGCAGGATGTTCACCGCCCCAAGCACATTTACCTCTGCGTCGAAGCGCGGGTCATTGACTGAGGCCGGGACGGACATCTGTGCGGCGTGATGGTCTACCACGTCCGGCTTCTCTATCTCAAAGACCTTTTTCAACTCAGCTGAGCGCACGTCCATGACATAGAGCTTGGCCTTAGCGTTAATATTTTCCAGTTTGCCGGTAAAGAGATTATCCACTATTACCACGTCGTGCCCTGCGCTTATGAATCCATCCACTACGTTTGAGCCTATGAAGCCTGCACCGCCTGTTACTAAGATTTTCATATGTCTCCTTTGTTTCTATTCTTTTGGGTGTCTATTTTTTTGGGGCGGCTATTGAGTTAAACAGCTCCAGCGCCCTCTTTACCGCCTGGTCCATGTTGTAGTATTTATATTGGTCAAGGCGGCCGGCAAAATGAACTGTTTTGAGCTTATCCGCCTCTTTCTTGTATTTTTCGTATATAGCGGCGGCACTGTCCATCGGCACAGGATAGTATGGCTCACCGTCGGCCTCCGGAAATTCGCGCACTATTGTCGTCTTAGGGTGTATCTGCTTTGTAAAGTGCTTACTCTCTGTTATCTTTGTAAACTCATAGTCGTTAGGGTAGTTGACAACGGCCACCTCCTGATAGTATTCCCTGTCGAGAGTCTCAAACTCAAAGCGCTGGCTTCTGTAGGGCAGCTCACCGTGCATGTTGTCAAAGAAGTAGTCTATCGGGCCGGTATATATCAGATTGTCAAACTTCACATCATTGATTATCTTTTTGTAGTCAGTGTTGAGGGCTATGGTGATATTCTTATGGGCAAGCATCCTGTCAAAGAGCTTAAAGAATCCATCAACTGGAAGTCCCTCGTACTTATCGCCAAAATATCTGTCATCAGTGTTAAATCTCAGCGGGATGCGCTTGGTCACCTCTGGGGAGAGGGCATCGGGCAGAACGCCCCACTGCTTGAATGTGTAGTTCTTAAAGAACTTTTCGTAGAGAAACTCCCCAACCTGTGAGACGACGACATCTCTTGAGTTTTTTATCTGCCCAATATTCAGGCGCACACTCTGCAGATAGTCTCTGAGACCCTGCTCGTCAAAGTCTTTCTTTAAGAGCGTATTTACCGTAGTTAAATTAATGGGAATAGGAAGCTTCAGGCCGTCCACATATGCCAGCACCCTGTGGGTGTAGCCATTCCACTGTGCAAATCGATTAACGTAGCGCCAGACATCGTCATGGTTGCTGTGAAATATATGCGCCCCGTATTTATGCACCAAGACCCCGGCGTCATCATAATAATCATATGAATTGCCGCCCGTGTGATTGCGCTTGTCAACCAGCAGCACCTTTTTATCTAACTCTGTGGCGAGGCGCTCGCTGACCACGGATCCTGCAAACCCGGCGCCCACTACCAGATAGTCATACCTCTTCGCCACTTATGCCCCCACAGTCTCTGACTTTAAATACTCAGCCAGGGCCTCATCCCAGGGGCGGGGTTGAAATGGTGTGGAGTATTTCGTTGCCGACAGATCAAGAACTGAATATGCCGGTCTCTTTGCTGGCCGCGGGAACTCATCTGACGTAACCGGCACTACCTTGTTGGGCTTGCCGCTGAGTCTGAGGATTTCCACAGTAAAATCATACCAGCTCAGTGTGCCGTCTGTGGCGTCCGTAACGTGGTATATGCCATACTTGCCACTCTCCACAATGGTCTTGATGCCGTGTGACAGGCTCACAGTCCATGTGGGATTGCCCAGCTGGTCGTTGACC
>JADFXZ010000120.1:0-3360 GCA_015233265.1 Nitrospirota bacterium | reverse complement strand
TTGTAGTGACGGTCTTGACGAAGTTCTTGCCAAAGTGCCCATAAAGCCAGCTGGTTCGAACTATATAGAATTTTCGCAATAACCACGTAACGTATTTCTCGCCCGCCATCTTACTAAATCCATAGAAATTCACGGGGTCTGTGGCGTCAAACGGCGTATATGGGACAGCGCTGTTGCCGTTGAATACATAATCTGTGCTGACGTGACACAGGGCAATGTCGCGCTCGGCACAAACCATAGCCAGGTGCTGAGTGCCAGTGGCATTGACAAGCATCGCCATATCGCGTTGTCTTTCAGCCGCGTCAACGTTCGTGTATGCCGCACAGTTTACGATTATATCCGGGGCGTGTCTTTCGACGACGCCGCGTACAGAGTCGATAGATGTTATGTCCATCTCGTCAATCGTAGCACTGGTGCATGTGTGTCCTTGAGAAAGAACAGGTATTACGTCAGTTGATAACATCCCGCCGGCACCTGCAATAAATATTTTCATTTCCAGAATCCCTCGCTCTCAGCGGCAAGCCGCCTCTTTAGTGACTGCCACCACGATTCGTTGTCTATGTACCACTTTATCGTCTCAGCAAGCCCGTCTTCTATCTTGACCTCGGGCCACCAGCCAAGCTCTGCCGTTATTTTTGAGTTATCCAAGGCATAGCGGAAGTCATGCCCCGGGCGGTCTTTAACATATCTGAAGGCGGCCTCACCGGTTATTTTAGCCGCACCGGATTTACTCATTATCTCCATGACCTTATGTAGTATATCGATATTCTTTCGTTCGCTATCACCGCCAATGTTATAGCTCTGCCCTTCCCTGCCCTTGTGAAACACCAGATCAATGGCCTTACAGTTGTCCCCGACATAGAGCCAGTCTCTGACGTTTGTCCCCTGTCCGTAAACTGGCACGGGCTTTGCTGTCAAGAGATTGGTTATCATAAGGGGGATAAATTTCTCCGGATACTGGTATGGCCCGTAGTTATTCGACGGCCTTACTGTGACAACTGGAAAGCCGAATGTCTTATAGAATGCCTTAATCAACAAATCACCGGCTGCCTTCGAGGCGGCATACGGTGAGTTCGGGTCAAACGGTGTGGTCTCTGTAAACTTGCCGTCGCCGGTTTCGAGGCTTCCATAGACCTCGTCCGTTGAGACGTGGACAAATCTCTGGAGTTTTGCCTTTCTGGCGGCATCAAGCAGGCATTGCAATCCAATGACATTCGTCTGCAGAAATGGCCTTGAATTTTCTATCGAGCGGTCAACATGGCTCTCCGCGGCAAAGTTAACCACGCCGTCAACATCCTTGAGAAGCTCCGCAACTACGGCCTCATCCCCAATAGAACCATGTATGAAATGATAGCGCCCCGCGTCAATCCCACTTAGGTTATCTAAATTCCCCGCATATGTCAGGGCATCCAGATTATAAAGCTCATAATCCGGGTACTTATTAAGCATATGTCTGACAAAATTAGACCCTATGAAACCACAGCAACCTGTGACAAGAATTTTCATGCAAATCTCCCGGGAATATAATTGCTATACCTCGACAATCGAATCGTCGCTTATCATCAGCCGCAGGGCTGTGTGTTGGTGCGCGTTTTTAATCACCTTTGCCCCTCTGCCAATAAGGCTGTCCTCGAGGCGTTCAATCCCCTCGATATGGGCGTTGTCCAATATGACGGAGTGCTCTATGGCGGAGTTCTTAATAGTAACGTTATCGCCTATGCTTGTGAAAGAACCTATGAACGTATTTTCTATAGTCGAGTTCTTACCTATCTTAACAGGGCCGCGAATGTTGCTGTTTGTTACCACTGAGCCTGGCTCTATTGTCACCCTTCCGGTTGTGCGGCTGTTTGAATCTATGGTACCTTTGATGTCGTTTTTGATATACTCATCCAGAACTATGCTATTAGCCTGAAGAAGGTCGTCTTTTTTACCTGTATCAAGCCACCAGCCGTCAAGTATCTCGCTATCGACGGCATAGCCCATGTTGATTAGTTCCTGAATGGCGTCGGTTATCTCAAGTTCTCCGCGTTGGGAGGGTTTTATTCGGGCGATGGCGTCAAATATCTTTTTCGTAAATATATAAACACCGACAAGCGCCAGATTAGACGGCGGATTTTGTGGTTTTTCCATAAGCTCAATGACCTTGCCGTCTGAATCAAGCCGTGCCACACCAAAGCGCCGCGGGTCGTCAACCGCCTTGAGGAATATCATCGCGTCGGACTTATTTTTCTTAAACCGTGCGATGGCAGTCCTGACGCCTGAACTGAGGAGGTTGTCGCCCAAGTACATGACAAAATCGTCATCCCTGAGGAATGACCGTGCAGACAGGACAGCGTGCGCAAGCCCGAGCGGCTTTTTCTGCACAATGTAGTGCGTCTTTATGTTCCATGGCAGCCCGTCGTTGAGATAATTTTTTACGTCCTGACCGGTCTCCGGGGAGATGATAATACCGGCCTTTTTTATCTTTGCCTCGCTTATATGGTCAAAGACATAACCTAGTATAGGCTTTCCAGCTACCGGTACGAGCTGCTTTGCAATGGTATGCGTCAGAGGTCTCAATCTTGTCCCCTGCCCACCGCTTAATATCAGGGCCTTTTTCATTTATATGCCAGCCTTTTATTCATTATATCTCCCAGTCTTAAATCTATTGCACACATCTATATAGCCCACCGTGGGCAGCCGCTGCCGCCTCAGGCGTTTATTGCCGCGTGTCACGGCGCGTTAATAAAAATACGTTGAGCTTTATCGACGAAATATATTATAACAAATATACCGTGTTTATTTACAACCAGTACCGCAAGATTTGCAGGGCAAACGCGCTATATGCGTTTTGTCGATATTTCAGAGTCAGTCTAATTCAAAAGATAGCATTTAAATGCGCTAAATCTGTCATTCCTGCGCAAGCAGGAATCCAGTTCTTATGCAACAGCCGTCACAACTGGTTTTTTCGACCTTGTTCTCTCTCTCATGTCGTCCTTGTAGTGGCAGAAAGACGCTGCTATTTCCTATTCTTAAAGGACTGGATTTCTGCTGCTGCTTTCGCAGCAATGACAGACAAAAAATACATAGTGCGTCTGCCCCGGTAAGATTTGGCTATGAAGAGACTTATACAGTTATTTTCGCTGATTGCCATAGATATAGCCGCATATTACGTTACACTCTACGGGGCGTGGTATGTCAGACAGAAGATAATCCCCTATTTCTCTACGCCCCTGACGCCCAACTATTCCTTTTCATATTACGCCGGCCTGTTGTGGATGCCAGCGATTTTTATCTTTTTCATCGCCTATAACAATATATACACGGGCAGGATGCCTCTATGGAACGAGACGAAAAAACTTGCACACGCCAATACGTTAT
>JADFXZ010000036.1 GCA_015233265.1 Nitrospirota bacterium | reverse complement strand
AGACCGCCGCTTAGTAAGAACGCTTGTCGAAGAGGGTGAGTTTATCGAGGTATATCTTAAATGCCCGGTCAATGTGTGCATTGAAAGAGACCCTAAGGGGATGTATAAAAAGGCTATCAATAACCAGATTGGAAGTTTCACGGGTGTAAGCGATTCATACGAAGCCCCTCAGACGCCTGAAATAGTTATCGAGACAGATAAAATCACAATCAACGAGGGTGTAGAGATTATAATTGATTATCTTGCAGGGAAACGAATAATTAACAAAGGGATAAAGCTGTGAGAGAATTCGACGATTAGGGATTGCTTGTGAAAGCGGCAATATTAGACAGCAGATATGAAGAGGCGTATGAGAGATTTCTCCTGCGCCAGGACAACGCCCTGTTTTATCATTCATTAAAATACAGGAATTTTATCAAAGACCTCATCGGCTGTTATGACCACTATCTTATTGCCATTGAAAAAGATACAATTCATGGTGTGATGCCAATAATGCGTCGTGGCGGCAAGTACGGAGATGTTTTTAACTCGCTGCCGTTTTTTGGAAGTACCGGTGGGATTATCGCCGAGCGCGAAGAGGCGGTTTTAATCCTGATTAATGAGTATAACAGCATTGTATCAGGGGCAGGTGTTGCGGCCTCAACCGTGATAATGGAGCCGATTGCCGGGCATTGCCCAAAATATACGGCTGTCATCGGAAGGACGGGGCATTTTTCGGAGATTACCTGTAGTGGCAATCCAGAGGCTTATGTCATGTCTATGGTTGAGCCATCACTCAGGAGGGATATAAATAAGGCGGCAAGATGCGGGATAACCATTGTGCGTGATGCCTCGCAGTTAGACCTCTTTGCGGACATGTATTACGACAACATGAAAATCATAGGCGGCAAGACCAGACCGGACAGGTTTTTTGGTTTAATGCGTAAACATTTTACTGTTGACACAGACTATTGTCTTTACATGGCCATGTTTGAGGGCAGGGCTATTGCCGGATTGCTGCTTTTTTATTATAATAAGACTGCTGTGTACTATATACCGGCATTTATCAGGGCGTTTGGGACGCTGCAGCCTCTAAAGCTGGCGATTTACAGGGCGATGATTGATTCGTTCAACAGGGGCTGCACATCGTGGGACTGGGGGATAACACTGCCAGGGCGCGACGGAGTGCTCAAGTTTAAAAAGAAATGGGGTGCCGTGGAGCGGCAATATTTTTTTTATTGTTATGTCGCTAATGAACACATTTATAACGCCTCGGAGCGTGAACTCAGGGAGGCTTACGGCGATTATTTTTACACCATACCGTTTGATATGTTAAACGCGGGGAAAAACGATGGATAATATGAACTACTTTTTAATAGCATCGTTAAGAAGGTGCGGCTCAACATTTTTACAGGCCGCCCTTGACAGCTATGAGGACATGTTCTGCCAGTATGAGCATGTCAAGCGGGACAAGAAATTCCTTCGCGTCTCGCACGTTGCAATAGATGGCGCGGCGTTCTCTTTTATAAAATCCATAGAAAAACTCGCCGAAGGCAGCTATGCTGGCAGACAGTTCAAAGGAAGCAAGGTCACCTTTAACGATTACGAAGCAATTGGCAACATCGAAGAGGCGCTGGATTGCGTCGTAAGAGACAGGATAAAACTAATCCATATCACAAGACCGCTTCACGAGCAGTTTGTCTCTGTGCAGGTTGCAAGGGCTACGGGTGTCTGGAATATCGTCAACAGCAAAGACGATAAAGTAATGGAATACCTGCATGGAGAGCAAGCACAGTGGCATGTGGATATGACAGACAAACTGCGCCCCGGCATGTTTACTGTAAATATCGAAGAGATCGAGAGCTTTTGTCAAAAGATAGATACCGTTGACCGCTTGATTAGCGCCGTAAAGAAAGCTGTCCCATACTATCATGCCAAATGTGAATACCTCGCAGAGAGAGTCGGGGATATTGTGCATTTCATCACAGGCAGTAACACCCCGCGAAACGTTATTAAACAACAAAACATGGGTAGAAATATCAAGACAGAACACAAGAGCCTTATCTCAAATTGGTCGGAAGCTGCCCATATATTCGACAAGTGGGAGAAATCGCGGGATTACAGACGGCTTGAAGGTGTATTAACATGAAGCGCACGTTATCTGTAGTAATGCCAAACTATAACGACAGCGAATACCTGACTTCAGCTATCGAATCGGTAGTCAGCCAATCGTATCCGCCCGATGAGTTTATTATTTGCGATGACGCATCGACAGACAACAGTGTTGAAATCATTAAAGGCTATGCGGCCCGGTTCCCTTTGATAAAGTTTGTACAAAATGAGACCAATCTTGGTGTTTTCAAAACTGGGCTTAAATTAAACGCTATCGCCACAGGGGATTACATATTTTATCTCAACGCCGATGATTATCTGCTTGCAGGGTTTCTTGAGAAATCCATGAGAATGTTGGAAAAATACCCCGACGCTGGGTTTTGCGCGGCGTTTGCGTATGTTATTACTAAGAAAGGCCGTAGACTTGGCATAGGCTATACGGCAGGAATGGGCAGTAAAAATGGTCTTATCTCTCCCGCGGAGGCATTGAACAACATCAGCGCCATAGGGAGCCATTTTCTGCATTCCGGCACGATGGTTTTCAAGAGAATACATTATAAAGAAAGTGAAAGAGCAATGCCGGACAAGGATGTCCCATATTTCAAGGATATGATACACACATCATTAATAATTGCTAAACACGGATTATGCTTTATTTCCGAACCGCTTGTGTGTATCAGAATGAGAAACGAAAGTTTATCCGCGTCATTCCATAACAATCCGGAGCTATATAGCGAAGCCGCCCGTAAGATGGCCCATTACATGAGGACTGAGTATCCTGACGTGTTAGATGCGAAATTCATAGACAGGCTTGAGAAGAACATCATATTCTGGGGATATTTTAACTCTCTCATAAAAGACAGAAACTCCGTATTAAAGAGATATAAGCATCTAAAGACCGATGATAATTTATTTAAAAAAGCATCGTTTTCCCTGTTAAACCGTCTGCTATTTGGCAAAGACGCCATTGCTTGTATTGGCTATCTCGTCAAAAACAGATTAGGCGTGTTTGATTTTTTAAGAAATTATGGGCAGGGCATGTTATACCAGAGAGGCCGCTGAATGGATTAATATTAGTGTGCCGCACTGTTTTTTTGCTTTTGCCCTATAGGTTGTTTCGCAGGCAATGGGGTTTTTGATATCACATCGTATCTTTGCAGCACTTCGTCTATCGATTCGGCAACGGCCTGTTGAAACAGGTATGACCTGTGGTGTGAGTGCGCGTTATATGGAAAATATTTTATAAAACGCCTGATCATCTCATAAGATATGTCATAGGCCTTTATGTTCCTGTAATAGAGCGCGCTTAATATATCGTTATGGGCATCTTCGACATTATATGCCTTTTCGCTTCCACCCTGAGTCGTATTATATTCAGCGGATGAGAAGAAATTAAATGACGGACTTAGAAATACCACTAATTCAATACCATTATTATCGCAAGCCGTTTTAATTCGTGAGAATATATCCATAAACCGATTGATAAGAAGTTTTCTAAAATCAGCTCTCGTCATCCATAACCGCATGAATTGATTATCGGCAAGACTGCCGTCTTTGTTAAAAAATGGACTCTGCGTATCATTTTTTATGCTGCTGCGAATAAACTCGTCCACCTCGTCGAATTTTCCATCTTCTGGAATTGGATAACCGGTTGCGTCATGCGGCGCGGCAGCCCTAAGAGCAGGCCTCATCCAACCATGCCAATTACTTGTCATCCAGTAAAAGGCATTGAGGTCAAGTACGACAAATACATAATCCGCAGCGTATTGATTTACAGCCTTCTCAAAATTATCGTATAACCGGTGGTACATCTCACAGCCAGTCATCAATGGGCGCATTATTTCCCAATATCCGGACAAATCTCTCTTGGCGTTTAAGATTGCACTTAATTGTACTGGGGCTGAGAACTCTGGTAAGTTGCTGTAGTTGGCCCCAGCCGGATTCCAATACACAGAGTGGCTTAACCACATTATCCTGTTCACACCATATGGTTTGCGTTTTGTATATATTGGATTGATATACCCCTCTTCCGGTGGCATAAACGCGGCCTCCTTTAACAGGGCGGCCTCGGCAATGGGGTCTATCCAACTGTTTAAATTATTACGCATTTTTATAATCCTGTGGTTCTCTCTATCTAATACGTAAAACACAGCCGCCTCTTCCTGATTTACGATTGCGTCTATGTTGGAGTAAAAGGCCTGCCTATATTCGAATGACGCGTTATCATTACCGATAGAATGTCCATGAATATTGGTAAAGTGTAAAGGATAAGTCTTGGCCATCTTTTCGGGGTCAGCCTCGGCGGCATAAAACGCCCCTTCGCAGACCAATATATATCTGTCATAAATGCTGTCCTTAATAAGATGATTAACGATTCTATCAAACTTAAACTGTTTTATCACTTTACCGATGGCAATATCGTACAATACACAGTCACTTGCTGAGGTTGATACAATATACAATTTATCTTTATCTAAAAATAAATAATCGTACTGAGTTGACAGCGCAAGCGGCAGTGGATACCACTGTTTTAAGGATGAGGAGTATCTGAGCACCTTGTTATTAGTGAGGCATAAAATATCGCCGCCATACTTCTTAATGTCAGATATTTCTTCATTGCCTAAATCCAGGATGACATTCTTATCACTGCTGAGATCTTTAACAGCGTGTCTGTCCAATTTGATTATCTGATGATTTGCCTGTAGTATAATAAATTCTTTAAATACAAGCAGCCTCCTGAAATCGTACTTCATAAAGCCGCTGTAATCAAGGACTGTGCTAGTCTCTTTTGTCTCAATATTTACGCGTCTTACTGATCTGTTGCCATTATCAAGTACATATAGAAACTCTGTTTCGTCTGAAAACACTATATCGGTTGGGTTATTAAACAGCGCGTATACACCTCTGCCGTCTCTATTGCCCTGAAAGCCAGCTCCCGCTAATACTTCATAATAATATCTGGGGGTATCCGCCTCGGCTGATACTTTGTACTGTTGCCGAATTTGATCCTGAATCGTATCATAGGAATTGATAGTGCCGCGGCAGCCGCATAACATCACAGACAAAAAGACAACAACTAACACTGCGCGACTCTTTATGAGCAATTTCATTTATTAAGTCCTTCGATTCAAAGACTAAATACGCAACTGACACGACCGCTGCGTGTTATGTTGCACAGCTCAACAAGCATAGCCGATTAAAACATTTTATTTTAATGAAATGCAAGCCTTTGACGGCAACTTACCATATTTTTCCGGTTATTTGGTATTAAGCGGTGTATTTATGTTAGAATCCCACAGGATAAACGGCACATGGTGTCGTTAAGGAGGTAGCATGTTTTTTGATATGATAAAAAATACTATAATGGCAGCCCTTGGGGCGCAGGAGATGCTCAGGGAGTTCGTCGGCGGGTTGGTGGAAAAAGGCCAGCTCAGCGAATCCCAGGGTAAGAGTATGCTTGATGATTGGTCTGAAAAGATTAACAACGCTGGTGCCGGGCTAAACATCAATATCTCTGAGGTGTTAAACACTGCTCTGGACAAGATGAACCTTGCAACAAAAGATGACATTGATAAACTCAACAAAAAAGTCGCCGCACTCTCAAAACGCCTTGCCGCGGTCGAAGACACAAAGGCTGAGGGCGGCGCCGGTAATAATGTTTAGCGAGCTCCTGAAAATAAGAAGAACGTACCGGAACCTTAACCGGATTACGCAGATACTCAACGTGTTAGTAAAGCACGGATTTGGACAGTTCATAGAGCAGTTGAATCTCTATGGCCTGATCCCATTCAGAAAGCGTATCAAGCTCCTTGCAGGGGGGATAGTCTTAGAAACTACAGTGGCGGTGAGCCTCAGGCAGGTATTTGAAGAGCTTGGCCCGTCGTTTATAAAGCTTGCTCAGATTCTGTCGTCCCGTCCGGATTTGATAACTGAGCGGTATGCCCTTGAGTTTGAAAAACTCCAGGACACAGTACCTCCGTTTCCATTTCAGAGCGCTAAGGAGATAATCGAAACCGAACTTGGCAGGCCCATTGCGGAGATATTCAAAGACATAGAAGAGACCCCGATAGCCGCCGCCTCCATATCACAGGTACACAGGGCGACCCTCAAAGACGGCTCCCTTGTGGTGGTCAAAGTACAGCGCCCCAAGATAAAAGAGACAATTGAGACCGATATAAGTATAATGAAAATGATCTCTGGCCTGATGCTTAGCTATATTCCTGATTCGGAGATGTTTAACCCGCTTGGTATCATCGCGGAGTTTTCAAAGACGATAAAAAAAGAGCTGAACTTTTTCGAAGAGGCCAAAAATATCGAGAGATTCTCAAAGAATTTCAAAGACGGCAAGACCATTAAAATCCCGCTACTGTACCCCGAATTTACCTCCGAACGCGTACTGGTAATGGAGAGAATCGAGGGCATGAGAATAAGCGACACAGAGGCCATTGACAGGGCTGGGCTTGACAGGAACGAGATAGCCGCAACACTTGTAAACGCCTATTTTAAGATGATACTTGACGATGGTTTTTTTCACGCCGACCCGCACCCTGGCAACATGTTTGTCCTGTATGACGGACGCGTGGCAATCATTGATTTCGGGATGGCCGGGTGGTTGACACCCGTGGTGATGGAAAGCATAGCGGCACTCTTGATTGCCCTTGTGCATAAGGACTTTGAATCGTTGATTGACCAGTTCGTAGAGCTTGGGATGATTACGGACGAGATGGATGTAGACCGTTTCAGGCAGGACTTTCTGTCTGACATGACGGAACTGCTACTGCCGCTTTATGACACCGCGCTTGCCGAGATTAATTTTGCCGAATATTTAAACACTGTAACTCAGCTTTCCATTAAACATAAGCTGAAGATTCCATCATCTCTCTTGCTTATAGACAAGTGTCTGCTCATCGTTGACTCTACGGTGAGGGAACTTGCTCCAACGTTTAACTTTATCACTGCGGCTACCCCTTATACGTCCACCTTGATGATGAAAAAATTCGGTCCTAAGCGTGTGTTAGATAAGGTTGAGAGACACCTGTCCGGCCTTGCCGATTCTCTGATAGACACACCTAAGAAACTGCGAGTCCTTCTGAGGCGGATGATAGCCGGAGATTTTTCGATTACATCTCACATCGCGGGTATAGACCGTCTGACAAGGGATTTGGAGAAGTCCTCCAACCGGTTGTCCTTCAGCATAGTCATAGCGTCGATAATAATGAGTTCATCTATACTGACGCTCTCAAATACTGGGGCTAAGATATTCGATATACCGGCCATAGGGACACTAGGCTTTACAATTGCTTTTTTCCTTGGAATATGGCTGATAGTATCTATATTGCGCTCAGGGAAACTTTGACGGCCGCTTCTGCACATAAATGAAAATTATTACCTGTATAAGCTATAATGCCGCATGAGGGTATCGTTAACTAAAAAAATAAATGTCCTTTTACTTCTGATAACCCTGACTGGTGTCTTTGAGCTGGCCGCCATTTATTATTATCAGTTATTGCAGAGATATGATGCTAAAGTTATAAGTCTCGCCGGCAGACAGCGTGTGCTCTGTCAGATGGCGGCGAAATACGCACTTGCCTCCGCTTATGGAGACTTCACCGACAAGGACAACCTTGCTAAAATTGTCACAGAGTACGAACTTAACCTTAACACTCTCTACAAGGGCGTGGTTATATCGGGAACTAAATATCACGCAGCCTCAAACACTATGGATACCCTGTTTAAAGAAAACATAACCCTGCTTAAGGCGTTTAAGGACAATGCGCTGAACATCGATGTGGCAAATGTGAAAAGAGGAGGATTGAAATTAATAATCCATGAAAAAAGCGCCGCCCTTCTTGAAATAAGTAACAGAATAACTAACGAACTTGAGGCCGTCTCAGGAAAAACAAATGAGCATCTGAGGGTCGTACTTATATTTATGACGGCCGCCGGTGTCCTTGTCTTCATAATTGGGGGATGGAAGGTTTATAACCTTATGAGTCCGCTTACGACGCTTGTCCGGGCTGTCAGCAAGGTTGGAAAGGGTGATTTTTCTCAGGAAATAGCCCTGCCGGCGCTTGATGACGAGATCAGGGACCTCGCCTGCGCGTTTAACGATATGGCCCATAATCTGCGAAACACGGCGGTCTCCAAGAACTATCTAAACGGCGTTATTGACGCGATGGGTGATATGCTCATGGTAATAGATATTTATGGGAAGATAAAAACGCTTAACCATGCGGTCAGAGATGTCCTGATGTATGACACGGACGAGCTTATTGGCACAAGGGCGTCTGCTCTGTTTGAAGATGGAGCAGTCGTTGAAGAGAAACTCAGAGAAGTACGTTTTCGTGGTCAGTCGGACGAAATAAGCAGAATAGAGGTGTCGTTAATAACCAAATCAGGTGCCAAGGTAGCTGCCCAGTGTAGTTTCTCTCTGATGAAAGAAGTCGAAAACAGAGACATCGTCTGCGTAGCCGCGGACATCACTGTAAGAAAACGTTATGAAGACGATTTGAGAAAACTCTCCATCGCCGTCGAGCAAAGCCTCAGTTCAATTATTATCACCGACAAACACGGCAATATTGAATTCGTAAATCAGAAATTCACAGAAACCACCGGCTATACGCTGGCTGAGGTCAAGGGGAAAAATCCCAGTATCTTGAAGTCCGGCAAGCACCCGCCGGAGTTTTATAAACGCCTGTGGGATACTATAACCTCAGGAAAAGAGTTTCGCGCAGACGTGTGTAATAGAAAAAAGGATGGCACACTATACTGGGAATTCCAGTCAATTGCACCAATAAAAGACACTTTAGGAAATATCACACACTTCATAGCCGTAAAAATTGACGACACCGAACGCAAACACGCAGAAGAGCGCCTCAAACAACTTGCCCACTTCGATATGCTCACCGGCCTGCCCAATCGCTCCCTCTATGAAGACCGCCTGCGGCAGACACTTCTGCAGGCCAAACGGACTGACTTTAACTTTGCCGTCATGTTCTTAGACCTCGATAAGTTCAAGTATGTAAATGACACACTTGGGCATCACATAGGAGACCTGCTCTTAAAAGAAGTAGCTCAGCGCCTGAAGGAATCTGTGAGGGAATCCGATACGGTTGCCCGCATGGGAGGGGATGAGTTCCAAATCCTGCTTTCAAAAATCACTAAGCCAGGCGATGCCGCCACTATTGCTGAAAAAATAATTAAGTCCATAAGCGAGCCGTTTATTCTCAACGCACAGCAATGCAACATAGGCGTAAGCATCGGCATAAGCGTATTTCCAGATAACGGCGACAACATGGAACTGCTTACAAAAAACGCCGACATGGCGATGTATCAGGTAAAAGAGCACGGGAAAAACTCGTTTAAGTTCTATGACCCCACCATGGACATAGCCATCCTCGAAAAAATAAACCTTGAGCGGGCACTGAACACTGCGCTTAATCGTAATGAGTTTGAGCTGTACTACCAGCCGCAGATAGACATTAAAAGCGGCAAACTCGTAGGCTGCGAGGCGCTTATCAGATGGCATCACCCAGAGATGGGTATGGTGTCGCCTGTCAAATTTATCCCATTAGCCGAGGAGATTAATCAGATATGTCCAATAGGGGAGTGGGTGGTGCGTGAGGCGTGTCATCAAAATAAATTATGGCAGCAAAAGGGCTTTCCCCCTCAGCGCCTCAGCGTTAATCTCTCAGCGCATCAATTCAAAGACGCCATGCTTGCAAAAAAGATAATTAAAATGTTGGAGGAAACTGGCCTTGACCCAAAATACCTCGATGTCGAACTTACCGAGACCGGCCTGATGCAAAATGTGGAACTCAGCATACAAACCATGAACGAGCTGCGTAATCTTGGAGTGAACATCTCTATTGACGACTTCGGCACGGGATATTCGTCGTTGATATACTTAAAGCGTTTTCCAATAGATATATTGAAAATAGACCAGAACTTTATTAGAAACTGCACTTCTGACCCTTCTGACGCCGTAATCACCTCAACAATAATCTCGATGGCGCACAGCCTGAATATCAAGGTAATAGCTGAAGGAGTCGAGACGATAGCACAGCTGGAGCTGCTGAGGATATTTGACTGCGACGAGGTGCAGGGCTACATTTTCAACAAACCAATCCCGGCGAGAGAGTTCGACAAGCTCCTCGAAGAGGAACACGTCTTTAAGCTCATCGGCTAAGAAGTCCGTTCTTACCTGCATCGCCGTTGCCGGCGCCGCCTTACTGCCGTGAGCGTTGGACTGACCCCTTTTAGCGGTGGTGTTGGATCCAACCCTGCTTGCGGCGGTTAAGACACGGCGCACCGGCGGCGGCTGAAAATCTCAGGCGTATGTGTTAATGTGTTGGCCTGTGCCCGGGGGATTGTAGGCTGGTGTTGCCATCGAGCGTAGATCCCCGACTGACGGGACTGAGTCAACGAGCTTCAAGGCCAGCTGACCTGAGAAGCGTCCGTAGTCAATAGCCTTCGCTACGATGCTTACGTCCGCAGAATACTTAGCTCCTGCCACAGCGTTGTCCATAACAAAAAACCTCCATGTTTTACTTGCCCATTCTGGCTCAGCACCATATCAAACTGAACCCATCCGCAGACAATATATCATATGAAATTAACTATAATTAATTCCTGTTTATACCAGCGACGACGTGAATCCTGTCAAGTATTTTATTTGCTATCTCATCGGGGCGGAATTTAGGGAGAAAATCATTAGCCCCGACCTGTTTTGCCTTGTCAACATTGGATTTGTTGCTCAGTGAGCTGTGCAGAATTACATAAAGCCCAGCGAGTTTGGAATTCCCCTTTATCTTTCTCGTAAACGTGAAGCCATCCATGCCCGGCATCTCAATGTCTGAGATTATCATGGCAAACCTTTCAGTCATCGGTGTGTCGTCGTTTGCAAAATCCTCCAGAAGTTGGAGGGCGTTGACCGCGCTTTCCATCATGGTATATGTAACACCGAGCTTGTCAACGACATGTTTCAGCATCATTCTTGCCGCCTTTGAATCGTCGACTATAAGCAGGTGGTAGTCCTTGAAGTTTATGGTCGCCGCCTCTTTTTCGATATTTTCCTTAAAATCATCGGAGAGTTCCTCTTCGATGCCTAATGTCTCCGAGAGTATCTTTTCAACGTCGAGCAGCTGAATCGTCATGCCGTCGTCGGTATATGCAAGGGCGGTCAGACACGCCGTCTTGCTCATGATAGCGGAGGGACTTTTGACGTCCTCCCAGCTGCGGTTAATCAGGGTATTGGGGGAATTTATTAAAAACCCATGAATCAGATAGTTATATTCACACACAATCACGTAGCTAATATTATTTTTGTAATCAACGGGCTGCATCTCCAGCGCCTCTGACAGATCGATTACGGCAATAGACTTGCCTCTGAAGTTAATCGTACCCTTTACGGAGTCATGGGAGTTTGGCATTTTGGTGATTTTTGGCGGACACTCGAGGACTTCAATTATCTTAAAGACATTAATCCCGTACAATTGATCGTCACTGAGGTAGAATGTCAGCATCTCCAATTGATTGGACATGGCCAGATTTGTCCTCTGTTCTATCTCATCTGTGATGTTGCTCATTCCTACCCTCCCTAATAGTTATATCTATAGTACTATAATACTCTTATTTATCGGATTAAGTATAGAAAAAATTTAGTCTGGCTGTTACTCTGATGAAATTCATATCTCAGGGTGATGTAATGCTTCTATTGCCGCTTTTGCCTTGTACTGCTTACTAAACTTTCGCCTGCTTTTCATCTGCTTCCCTCCTATGGCCTTTATCAACTATATCTTAACCGATTGCCACATTTTTAGGGTCCACTATACTATTTAAGTGGCCTGAGCCTGTATCCTCACTGCCGTAAGCGGGGCGGCGCCGCCTTCGTAGGCGTATGTCAGTTCGTTTAACCGCGCGGTTGCAAAATTAATGGGTGCAAAGACCATCCCCTCTGTCACCTCGTCTGTTACCTCTACTTTTACTGTTGTGCTGCCGCGGCGGGATTCCACACGTACAGTCGCACCGTCGGCTATGCCAAGCCGCGAGGCGTCACGATCGTTTATCTGGATGAATGCCCCGGGAAATGCCTCTGTAAGAATCTTAGACATGACAGACAGCGCACCAGAGTGCTGCATCAGATTGCCGGTTACCATGACAAATGGGTACTGTTTGTCGGCAGGTTCAACCTCCTCGTAGTGCAGCGGCACGTACTGCCATTTCTCCTTGCCTGGGTCAATTATCATGTCGGATAAATGGTCTGCCAGCGCGGTTGCGCTCTCAAACGGCGGCGTTGAGTTCATATATCTTGTCAGATTTCTGAATATCTGCCAGCCCGCTATCGAATCCCCTGTGGGGGAGGAGATTCTCTCGGTTGTTTGGTGAAGCCCCGCGGCGTTTGTAAATGTGCCAGCTCTTTCTGCCCAGCTTGCCTCGGGCAGGACAATATGCGCCAGGCGCGCCGTGTCTGTGAGCCTTATATCCTGCACGATAAGAAGCTCCAGATTGCGAAGCACCGCTTCTATTTTCTTAAGGTTTGGATAGGTAGTCAGCGGGTCGTGTCCCATAATAAAGAGGGCGTCGATGGGGTGTTGCCCGTAGAGCATTTGATAGAGATTTTTACCGGCCACTTCTTTAATATCTCCTTCGATTTTCTTATATCCGGGAAGGTAATCCGGCGTGATTCCCATCTGCCACATGCCAAAAGTATTGGCATAACCGGCAGGCATCTGAAGGGCTGATGGGCCGCCTCCAGTGAGCATTACAAGATTCGCCGCCGAGATGGCCGCGTTTAAGCCCTTGTTATTCTCTACGGAGCCAAGCGTCATGGCCACCATTGAACTGTCGGCTGAGAGAAACACCTTTGCCATTTCTATAAACTCATCTGTATCGATGCCGGCAATGGCGGCCACTCTATCTGGTGGATAGTTTTTTACGAGTGCCTCCAGTTCCGAAAAGTTGGCGGCTGCCGTCGATGCGTGATTCTTTAAATGGTACGCCCCCTCAATGGCCAGATACATAATACCGTTTAACAGGGCGGCAGATGTGCCCGGCCTGACCCTCAGCCACATATCGCTGTGCCGTGAGAGCTTTGTCTGCCGCGGGTCTATTACGAGCAGTTTAGAGCCTTTCTTTCTCGCCTCGAGAAACTTCAACCCCCAGACAGGGTGAGTCGAGGTTATATCGGACTCAAGCACAAGGATTGCCCCTTTGCCTATGGGACAGTCCATCGTGATAGGCAGGTTTGACAGGCCAAAGACCGCTGATACAGCCTTTTGAACCTTACTGAAACCAAAATAGGATGAGGAGTCTATGTTATTTGTGCCAATTACCTTGCGCGCGAACTCTTGCAGCATGTAGTTGCTCTCGTTAGAGAATTTGTGTGAGCCAAGCACGCCGATACTCTGAGACCCTTTGGTCTTGATAACCTCGGTGAGGCGCTCTGTCAACACACGCATGGCCTCTTCCCATGTGGTCTGAACAAGGACTGCGCCTTTTCTTATAAGCGGTTTTCTCAGCCTGTTTTCGGCATAGATGAAGTCCATGCCGTATCTGCCCTTGACGCAGAGGTCTCCCTTGTTCACGCCCTTTGTGGCTACGCCGCGAGTTGTTACAATCTTTCCCTCGCGCGTATCGAGCGTAACAGTGCAGCCCACACTGCAGTATGGACAGATGCTGTCGCTGCTTTCAAGAAACCATGTGCTGCAACTGTGTTTAAATGGCTTATTGCCCAGCGCTCCTACCGGACATATATCGACGCACTGGCCGCAGAACTCACAATCGAGCACCTCCTCGAAGGCCGGCGATATCTTTGTGTCAAATCCCCTGCCAATAAAATTAATTGCCCCAACGCCCTGATGTTCCCAGCACACGGCAACGCATTTGCCGCAGAGTATGCACCGGCTTTGATTTCTATCGATAAAGGGATTGCTTGAGTGCCTTGCTACTGAGTACTTCTCCTCTTCAATCCTGTTGTGAGACGGGCCGTGCTGATGGGCAAGGTCCTGAAGGGCACACTGCCCGGCCTTGTCGCATGTGGGACAGTCAAGGGGATGATGTATGAGCAGCAGTTCGACCATTGTCTTTCTAAGTTTTTCGACACGCGGGGTGTTTGTCTTAATTACCATACCGTTTTCAGCCGGATATGAGCACGAGGCAAGCGGACGCGGCTGCCCCTCTATCTCTACGAGACACATCCTGCAGCCGCCGTAGGGCTTGAGGCGCGGGTCCCAGCACATGTGCGGGATGTAGATATTGTTGGCGAGGGCTGCCTGGAGAATGCTCATGCCCTTTTCTACCTTAACTTTAACGTCGTCGATTGTAAGTTCTATCATCTTGAATACTCCTTATGGATAAACAAACCGGCAGGGCCTATCTTAACAGCACCGAACTTGCAGGCGATATAACAAGACCTGCACTTAACACACTTATCCTGAGCTATAGAATGGGGGTTTTTCTTCTCACCCACTATGGCCATCACCTGGCAGGCTCGCGCGCAGGCCGTGCAGCCCGTACAAGCCTGTTCGTCAATATAGAAGGTTGAGAGGTTTTTACACACACCGGCAAAGCACCATTTATCTCTGATATGGGCCTCGTATTCGGCCCTGAAATACTTGATTGTAGTTAGAACCGGGTTGGGGGCGGTCTGACCGAGGCCGCACAGAGAGGCAACCTTAATATCGTCGGCAAGGTCTTCAAGCAGTTCTATGTCGCCCTCTTTGCCCCTGCCGCTGGTTATATCTATCAGCCGGTTAAGCATTATCTTCGTGCCCACTCTGCACGGTGTGCATTTGCCGCAGGATTCGTGGGCGCTGAAATCAAGAAAGAATCTGGCAAGATTGACCATGCAGTTATTGTCATCCATGACGACCATGCCGCCGCTTCCGACAATAGCACCGGTCTTCACAATATCTTCATAGGTGACAGGCAGATCAAGAAACTCAGCCGGTATACACCCCCCAGAGGGGCCGCCAAGCTGCAGCGCCTTAAACTTCCGCCCGCGATTCATCCCCCCGCCGATGTCTTCTATTATTGATCTGAGGGAAATCCCGAAGGGGATTTCAATAAGCCCACCGTTTTTGACCGCGCCGGTTAGGGCAAAGACCTTTGTCCCCGTGGATTTCTCAGTGCCGCGGGATTTAAACCAGTTGGCACCGTTTATGATAATCGACGGGACATTGGCAAATGTCTCAACGTTATTAAGGACAGTGGGCATCTCCCACAGACCTTTCTGGGCTGGAAATGGAGGTCTGGGGATTGGAGAGCCTCTGCGGCCCTCGATGGAGCGCATAAGGGCGGTCTCCTCGCCGCAGACAAAGGCACCGGCGCCGGGATATATATCCAGCTCAAGGTCAAAGCCGCTGCCAAGAATGTTCCGCCCCAGTAGGCCATATTCTACGGCCTGCTCTATGGCCTTACGCAGCCGTCTTACGGCAAGCGGGTACTCAGCCCGGACGTATATATAACCCTGATGGGCGCCAATGGCCTTGGCGGCAATTATCATGCCCTCAAGCACAACATGGGGGTCGGCCTCCATAATGCTCCTGTCCATAAATGCCCCCGGGTCGCCCTCATCGCCGTTACAGAGGATATATTTTATGTCTGACTTGACCTGAGCGCATAGCTCCCACTTGAGGCCGGTGACAAAGCCCGCACCGCCTCGTCCGCGCAGAAGCGAGCCTCTTACCTCTTTTATTATTTCAGCCGGGGTCATCTCCAACAGGGCCTTTGCCGCCCCTAAGTAGCCATCTAAGGCAATGTATTCCTCGATATTCTCCGGATCAATGATTCCCCTGTTTTTTAGGGCGCCAAGCATCTGGAGATTAAAAAATGGGATGTCTTTAAGTTGGGCAACGGCCTGCCGTGTCTTTGTGTCCTTGTACAAATTATTATCGAGAAGCTTACCGTCTATGAAGTGCTCTTTCACAATTTGATGGGCGTCCTCTGGCCTTATTCTTTCGTAAAATATGCCCTCCGGCTGGA
>JADFXZ010000340.1 GCA_015233265.1 Nitrospirota bacterium | reverse complement strand
CCAATCTTCTCTACGATTTTAGTTTCTAGCCGTGCGATGTCTTCTTTAGTGGCAAAGTCCTTATGAGTGTTTAACCCAGCCTCGTTTATGACTTTAATAAGGCTGTCTGTGGCATCATCGCCTAATTTCTCACGTAATGGCTTAGGTATCGCTATCACACTCCTGTACTTAGTATGTCACGCTTAATTATTTCTGTCAACCCCATTTACAACCCCGACGTGCCTGACAACCTACGCTCAAACGATATAAACGTTAATTTTCGACTTGAACGAAAAAGCCATCGCTCAGAGGATATTGCCGCCTACGATAACCCGCATTATATCCTTTTTTTTGCCCATAGCGGTTAAGAGCAGATATTTTACATTGTTTGGGTCAGTCTCCGGTGATGGCACTTTTTCCAACTCCTCGTTGACCCCTGATTGCTCATCAGAGTACATAGTAAGACCTCCCTTGCAGCCGCTTTCCTCCCCCTATTTTAACATATAATGCCAACAGATAAAAGCATAGACACATCTATGTACGATACTGTACAATATATATAACGGCAGAGGCAGCACTGATGGGCGGTAGACAATGCAAGAGAATCTTTACAATATGATAGCCGATTATATGGAGAAAGGGTTTTTGGACAATATCATCGATATGTTCAAGTACGATCCGGAGATACATCCGGTTGCACAGAGGCTGGTAGGTGACGAGCGTATGCGTGTACGGCTTGGGGCAATCGCCCTGCTTGAGACGCTCTCCGAGACAGCTTTTGTCCATCTAAATGAGATTGCCGATTCCATAATACCACTGCTGAAATCAGAAAATACGCTTGTCAGAGGTGACGCGGCCTATAGCCTCGGCATAATAGGTTCAGACAGACATATACCTCAGCTGCAGGGACTCTTAAACGACGAAACCCCCGATGTCGTCGAATCGGCGATGGATTCAATTGAGGCAATACATAACAGGACACGCTGCTTAGAGCCTGAGGAGCGGCCAGAGGCATGAGCTGACTCTGTGATTACACGCAGGTACATTAAAGTTGGATAACAAGATTGGATAAAATAACAGAACCTCTATATGTCATATCGGCGCTCGTGGTGCTTGCCGTAGCTGCGGCAGTTCTATTTATATATCTGAAGAGAAAAGAAAAAAAAGAGGCATTTGAAAAACTCTTTCAAAAGGCCGATAAACTCTTTGAAGAGAGTAAATCCACACAGGCTCTGCAGGGGCAGCTTGATGTTCTTGAGAATATAAACAAAAAAAATGACCCTCTTCTGTACGCACAGACAAATCATCGAACTGGAATCTGTTACAGAAGACTTGCCGAAGCAGGGGATAATGAGAAGAATCTCACACTGGCCATAGAGGCATACGAAGAGGCCCTGTCGGTCTTTGCGGTTGGTCAGGCGGGTGCACTGCACACCGGGCAAACCCTGCCCGACGAATACGCCTTGATATGGTTCGACATAGGAAATGCCCTGTGGGCGCTGTCTGACTTAAAAGATGAACATGACAACATTCAAAAGGCCATCAACGCCTACGGCCATGTGTTGGAGATTTATAACATGGACAACAATCCCGTAAAGTACGGCACTGTGCAAAACAGCCTCGGCCTTGCATACTGGGAACTGTCCGTGCTTACCGAAAGAGAGGAAAATCTCTCGAAAGCGGCAGCCGCATACGAAGAGGCCCTCCGCAGCGGGACGTTCGACAAATATCCCAACGAAAGCGCCGAGATTAACCATAACCTTGGCCTCGTACTGTGGGAACTCTCAGCGCTAAAAGACGGAGGCGATACCCTGACAAAGGCAGCCTCATTCGTTGAGACGGCAATACTACTTATAAATTTCGACAAAAACCCCGTCCAGTATGCCGTCGCGCAAGACCACCTCGCCGGCATCTATGAAGACCTCTCAGAGATAGTTAACCACAGCGAAAACCTGCTCAAGGCAGCGGCAGCCTACGAAGAGGCCATAAAGGTTCGCACCCCTGTGGAATACCCAGTTGAATACGCAGTTCTAAAAAACAGCCTGGGCAGCACCCTGGGGGCATTAACTGACAG
>JADFXZ010000119.1 GCA_015233265.1 Nitrospirota bacterium | reverse complement strand
CATTTCTTCTTTCCATAATATATATTAAAGTATATTATAAAGTTTACGCTGTTTGTGTCAAGCGCTCTGTTGAAATCAATAGTGATTAAATTGTACAATGCATCGGATGATGATTTACGTTGATTATATACGCCGGACGATAGCCATCTTTGTGTCACTACTGGCAATTGCCCTGATTCCAATCCATGAGCCTGAAGCCAAAGGCATAAGCGTAGAGACGGAAACTGGGCAACAGGTAGGCATGTTTGCTGATAGATTTTTTGAGAGCGCGTTGTCTCATTCTGAACAATAGGACGTGGTTTAGCTTATAGCGCGCGTGGTGATTTTGATAAGGCAATCAATTAGGTTGCAATGATGCAAGAAAATTATTAAAAGGCTTTTCACTTCTCCCGCCCAAGCTGACGGCAGGGCTATTTAACCAGTCTTACAGCTTAGAAAGCATGTCTATAACTTTCGGATTTGTTATCAGAAACAATATAGCAAGGATTATAAAGTAAAGCCGTATTTTCGCTTCTAAGCGCGTTTCAACCAATAATAAGTCAGCCTTAGTTGCTACTTCTTTTTTAGCCTGCTCGGAGATCTCTTCAAAAGCCTCAACAAGAGCCTTTTTTTCCTGTTCACTGAGCTTGTCTTTGAGCAACTTGTATAATTCCATTGTCTTAGTCATACCCCTATTATACCACACGCCAGCCCCCTCGATTATTTTTTTGTGGTTTACCAAAATAGTTCTTGACAGGCTACAAGCAATGTGATATCAATGGATATGCAAATGATATGATAAAAGAAAACGCAAGGGGGCTGAATATCCCATTTGCGGATTACTTCAGCGCATCGTGCGAGACTCCGGTGCAACGCCTTGCCATCGAATATTCTAACGATGGTCTTCATCTGTCGACGAAGGGCTATGAGTTACTTGCTGAGGTAATCTACGACGAAGTTTTCTCTAAAATAACACTATAGGAGGTATCACACTAATGATGAAGACATCAAATCCGGCACTAAGGGTGAAGAGGCCTGCGGTTGGTTACGGTGCCACAGAGGTAATGACAATAGGCGGGGCGGTCAATAAGACGGCCTTTATGCTGCTTTTGCTGCTGTTTAGCGCTTCATGGACATGGAAGACATACTTCAGCGAGGGATTGGCGGCGGTTACTCCGTTTATGACAATAGGTCTGATTGGAGGGTTAATCACCGCGCTTATTACGATATTCGTTAACAGATGGTCGCCGTTGACCGCCCCCGTGTATGCGCTGTTTGAGGGGTTGTTCTTAGGGGGTATAACGGCGGTATTTGACCATAAATATCCGGGGATTGCCTTTCAGGCCGTGGCGCTGACCTTCGGTACGCTCTTTATGCTGTTGTCTGCGTATAAGGCCGGAATTGTGCGGGCATCGGAGAAATTTAAGGCCGGCATCATAGCGGCAACCGGCGGGATATTCATTGTTTATTTCGCGTCATTTGTCTTGAGGTTATTCGGCGTTCAGATGCCGTTCATCTATGGAAGCGGTGTAATCAGTATAGGTTTCAGCGTGGTCGTTGTAGCAATAGCAGCTCTAAACCTGGTGCTGGATTTTGATTTTATCGAAAACGCGGCAAGGGAAAACGCCCCGAAATATTTCGAATGGTACGGTGGGTTTGCCATAATGGTTACACTTGTGTGGCTCTACATCGAAATATTGAATCTGCTTGCAAAATTAAGGGACAGATAACTGAAATTCAAGGGCAGCCCTATCTGAGCAGAATCGCTGTTGCCGAGGGGCTGCCTGCCGTACTAATTTAACGAAGACTATTTACCGCCCACTATATCTTTTAACGCGCCGTCGATTCCCGCATATTTAAAAGTAAACCCAGCGGCGAGAAGTTTCCTCGGTGTAGTTCGCTGCCCTTGCAACACGACAGAGCTGACCTCTCCAAAGGCCAGCCTTATAATAAACTCCGGCACTGGCGGCAGAAAATAATACTTATCCAGAGCCGAGGCCAGGGCATGTGAAAACTCATCATTGGTCACAGCAGACGGCGAAGTGCAGTTTATAGGCCCTTCGATCTCATCGTTTCTTATAATAAACATAAATATCTCAAGCAGGTCTTCAATATGTATCCATGGAAACCACTGATGACCGTCTCCTAATGGGCTGCCAAGATTTAGTTTAAACGCCGGGAGCATTGCGGCAAGCGCTCCACCATTTTTACCCAGAACAACGCCAAAGCGCGTAATAACGACTTTAACGCCAGCAGATGAGGCCGCCATTGCCTCGGCTTCCCACACCTGCGCTGTCTCCGATAAAAAACCACTGCCTGCGGGAGTGTCCTCATCAACCAGATTCTGTCCCGTACTGCCGTAAAAGCCAGTAGCTGATGCGCTGATTAAAACCGTCTTTTTACCAGCCCTGTGTTTAACAAGGGCATCGGCCAATGAGCGGGTAGTAAACACCCGGCTTTGTCTTATTTGTCTCTTAGACTGATCGTTCCATCTTGTAAATATTGGGGAACCTGCAAGGTTTATCGCAATATCGCAATCGGCAACAGGGTCGTACCAGCTGCCTGCCTCCATGGGCTTGCCCTGAATAAGCGTTACCGCAGAGGGAAGGATATTCTTAGTTTCCTCTTTTCTTATCAGCGCCGTTACCTCAATCCCTTCCGATAAGAGCTTATGACAAAGCCTGCTTCCAACAAAACCCGTAGCCCCTGTTATAAACGCCCTCATAAGGATAATAGTAACACAGTCAGGAATAATAAAACACAACAGAATTTTAAGCTGGCTGGGAAAAAATGCTATATTGACTAAATCGCTGTAATATAATAAAATAGCATGTATGGCACGTGGAAGCAAGGCTGATATAATCGAAGAGATAGCGTACAAGATAGGGTTAAAAAAGACAGAAGTGCGCGATATATTCGACATTATTGTAACCCTGTTAAAGGAGACATTGGTTGCCGGTGAGGACATAAAAATTCCTAACTTTGGGACGTTTCATGTAAGGAAGAAAAGGGCACGGGCAGGCCGAAATCCAAAGACTGGTCAAAGCATAGAGATTACGCCACGAACGGTGGTAACTTTTCGCCGCTGTAGTACTCTGGCTAAGTCTGTAAGCTTTGCACAGAAGACAGAGGATGACCTCAATGCCGATATTGGATTTAAACCTAAGAAAAGGCACGACTGGCCTGCACTGTGGGCTGAGTACCAGATAGTTAAGGCGCAAAACCAAACCTTAACCGAGTTCAGCAAGCACAAGGCTATTGCGCGAGCGCTCCTAAGCAGGGAGTTTCAGCCGTTTCGACGGGCACAAGCGGCTGAGGAATCAAACCTTCCACCAGAGGATTAGACGTCTACGGCGGACTGATTCACAAACAGCCGCGGCAGTTTTATACTGTTATTTATACTGTTAAAAGACGGGCAATAGGAAAAAAGAGATGTAGTTTCACTGTGCCGCTGCTGCCATTACCTGTAATGCCCTTCATAATAGCTCAGGTCGCCGTTTTTTACTTTATACAGTAATTGCTCCACCTTGCCATTTAACTCACTATCTCTTGGCGTCAACTTGCCTGCAGCTACCGCCGAATCAACTCTTTGTTTTATAACATCTTTTTCCTTTTCAAAGCGCACCAGCAAATTCTCTGACACCTCATCACCGGTGTGCGACACCATGCCTGAGTCGATTGTCATTATCTAAATAGCTGGTACGGCAATTGCATAGATGAATACAATAGACGGCAAATAGAACAAATGAGCCGGAGCGCTGACCGGTATCGCATATGAAAATGCGGCAGCGGCAGCCAAAAATTTGACGGTCAATGAATTGATGACCAAAAAGCGGGGTGTTATTATGAGACATTATAAGGCGTATATAGTTATTTGCTTATTAGTTTTACTGACAAGCTGCTCGGCTACCCGCGAAGTAAAGAAAATCCCCCCGCCTGAAATCGTTCAACCCGCCCCGCCCGAAGACCCGTATGACATAATGGAAAAAAATATCCCCAACCTCTCGAAGGTCTATCTCGGCAAGGATTACAGGCTCGGCTCTAACCCCGACAAGGTCGTCGAGTCCGACTGCTCACATTTAGTATGTGCCATAGCCAGAAACAGCCTCATTGGCACCAAGTATGAATTCAAGCCCTACTACTATCCTTCGTGGAAGATTTACGAATATACTTATGAAATCGAAAAATCTGAAACCAGACCGGGTGATATTATCTTTTTCGTAGACACAAAAAAGAAACAAAACCACCTCGGCCTTATTACCCAGATTAAAAACGATATCATATATTTCATTCAGGCATCGTCTTCTTCAGGCGTAATAGAACGCTCGACACAGTCTGAGAGCTGGATATATTACTGGAAAAAGAGATTGGACTCGTTCAGACGCTGGAAGAAGGAAGTATTCTCAGAGAAAAAGTGTAAGCCGTATGAAGTAACGGCCTGCAAAGAGACGTCAGAGTTTTTGCGGTGACCTATAACTTAACGGTGGTGGTTTAACCATCATCAATTAGGCTAGATTACCTTATTTAACTGAGTTTGATCACGATTGAATACTACTATCTACATTAGCTCCACTATAATGTGACAACAAAACACATATAGTGCGTTTCCAGTAGAACTAAACGTTCACTCTGCCTTTAGCCCTTATTATCGCATAGGTACCGCCAAGTCCAGCGAAAAATATGAATATAAACCGCCCAACATCTGTCATTAGCGGGACGGAGGTAGTCGTAGCCGTAGTGGCTAATAATGCAACACCATAAGGTGTGTTTAAACTACTGATGGTATACGTTGCTGTTGAGGTTGTTGTGTCTATAGGATATGCCTTAACTGTGTCGGTACCGATGTCTGACACATAAACATAGCTCGAATTCACTGCAACATTGGTAGGTGAGGTCAAACCGCTAATGGTGTACGTTGCGGTCGATGTCGTCGTATGTATCGGATATTCCGTAACTGTAGCGGCAATCCAGTCTGACACATAAACATAGCTCGAATCCACAGCTACACCAGCAGGGTAACTCAAACCGCTGATGGTGTATGTTGCTGTTGAGGTCGTTGTGTCTATCGGATATGCCTTAACTGTAGTGCCACCAGCATCTGCCACATAAACATAGTTTGAATCCACTGCTACCCCGTAAGGCTCGGTCAAACCGCTAATGGTGTACGTTGCGGTCGATGTCGTCGTATGTATCGGATATTCCGTAACTGTAGCGGCAATCCAGTCTGACACATAAACATAGCTCGAATCCACAGCTACACCAGCAGGGTAACTCAAACCGCTGATGGTGTATGTTGCTGTTGAGGTCGTTGTGTCTATCGGATATGCCTTAACTGTAGTGCCACCAGCATCTGCCACATAAACATAGTTTGAATCCACCGCTACGCCGTAAGGCTCGGTCAAACCGCTGATGGTATATGTTGCTGTTGAGGTCGTCGTATGTATAGGATATATCGTAACTGTAGTGCTACCAGAATTTGCCACATAAACATAGTTTGAATCCACCGCTACCCCTGTAGGCCCATTCAAACCACTAATGGTGTATGTTGCTGTTGAAGTAGTCGTGTTTATCGGATATGCCGTAACTGTGTTGCTAGCATAGTTTGACGCATAAACATAGGTCGTCGCATATGCCGCAGATGAAATACATAACATCTCTAAAACACAAAGAACTAAAGACATCGATAACCTTGACAACCTTTTCATGCCAGCCTCCATAATGTTTTATTATTTTAAAATAATCAATAGTGTATGGGTTGGGTAGAAATAAGTCAAGAGAAATAATTTGAATTGTGAAATCACTCAATTGTCAAGCAAAATATAAATATTATTCTTGTTACGAAGTTCTAACGCTTAATAGGGTGTTTCACCCCCATCAATAAGATTAGCTCGGCATTGAAAAACGCCGAGCTAAAACTTATAGCCATTCACAATGGTGGTTTCCTGCCAACTGCACATCCAGCATAGAACTAAACGTTCACTTTGCCTTTAGCCCTTATTATCGCATAGATACCACCAAGTCCAGCGAAAAATACGAATATGAACTGTCCACATCTGTCTATTAGCGGAACGGAGGTTGTAGTGGTGGCTGCTGTGCCTAACGCTACACCTTGAGGCCCATTTAAACCGCTGATGGTATATGTTGCTGTTGAGGTCGTAGTGTTTATCGGATATGCCGTAACTGTATCGGTCACAGTGTCAGGCACATAAACATAGCTCGAATTCACTGCAACATTGGTAGGTTCGTTCAAACCGCTGATCGTGTACGATACGGTCGATGTCGTCGTATGTATCGGATATTCCTTAACTGTAGAGGTACCCCAGTCAGACACATAAACATAGCTTGAATCCACTGCTACCCCTGTAGGCGAATTCAAACCGCTGATGGTGTATGTTGCTGTTGAGGTCGTTGTGTCTATCGGATATGCCTTAACTGTAGTGCTACCAGCATTTGTAACATAAACATAGCTCGAATCCACTGCTACACCGTAAGGTGAGCTCAAGCCGCTGACCGTGTACGTTGCTGTCGATGTCGTCGTATGTATCGGATATATCGTAACTGTAGTGCTACCAGCATTTGCCACATAAACATAGTTTGAATCCACGGCTACGCCGTAAGGCGCGGTCAAACCGCTGATCGTGTACGTTGCTGTCGAGGTCGTTGTGTTTATAGGATATGCCGTGAGGTATAATAAAAAGGTGTGTAAAAAAGTAAGTCAGGCGGTGTAACCTATTA
>JADFXZ010000339.1:562-2061 GCA_015233265.1 Nitrospirota bacterium | reverse complement strand
ACATTGGTCTTGCCCACTCCCCCCTTGCCGCTGGCTACCGCTATGGTCATTATGTGTTTCTTCTTTGCGCGCCCGTCATTTAACATCTATAACACTCCTTCTTCAGTACAAGGGCGGCAACGTCCTCAACTGCCGTGAAATTGATGTCATCAGGGACCTTCTGCCCCGTCGTTACATATGCAACCGGCTTGCTGTACATCATCAGGAGATTGTAGAGCGCGCCATATCTTACCGCCTCGTCAACCTTTGTAAAGCCCACATAATTGATCGGCACGGTTCTGTAGTATCTGTATGCCTCGGACATGAATTCGCCATCGGTGTTGGCGCTCATCAACAGGTGTGTCTCAAGGGGCACCTCTGTCTGGCATATCTCGTTTATGCTGTCAAGGTATTCGGTGTCTTTGGGGTTTCTGCCCGTGGTGTCGATGTAAATAATGTCTTTCGTTTCCGCAAAGCGCAGCAGAGAGGTCTTTAACTCAGTAGGAGTGGATACGACGGCAAGCGGGATGCCCAGAATTCTTGCGTAGATGCGCACCTGCTCAACGGCGCCTATTCTGTACGTGTCATAGTTGATGATGGCTGTCTTTTTGCCCTCTTTTATGGAATGAGCGGCCAGTTTTGCAACCGTTGTCGTCTTGCCAACACCGGTAGGGCCTATGAGCATTACCGCCTTCATGTCTGTCTCAGCCTTCTTTACCTTGATGTGGGATGAGATAATGGGCAGTATATCCTGCACATCTTTGGCCTTTTCACACAGCAGTACGCCGTATTCGTCCCGAATTGAGCGCTCCCTGAGGTAACTGAGAATCGCCTTTTTCTTGGGCGGCATGGACATCTCAAAGCCCATGTTTTTCATATCCTCTATGGTCTCTCTGAGGTGTTCTATTTCCGAGGATATGTTTGAGGCCATGCTGTTTATCATGCCGGTTAGGCTTGAGTCAACTGCCGTCTCAGAGCGGCTTTGTACTGGTGCGGCCTTTGCTGCTGCCGCGGGTTGATTTGCCGCGGCAGCTTTTTTGGATACCACAGCGGGGAGTTCCGCAGCGGCCTGTTCTTTTTTGAATAACCCGCCGCTTGCCGCCTTTTGTTTTGGCTGGAAGATGGATTTAATCGAGACGGAGTCTTTTGGCATGTCGTCGTCGCTGTTATTAAACATCCTTATGTTGTTGTGGAGCTTTTCAGTGGACTTGTTATTAGGCTTTGCCTTTTGCATGTCATAGTCCACGGCTGCCGTAACCTCAACGCCGGCATCGCCTTCCTCTGTCGAGAGGATGATTGCGTCGTCGCTGAGTTCTTTCTTTACCAATACCAGTGCCTCTGCGAAACTTCTTGCCTGGAACTTTTTAATCTTCATATCTGACTACCCCCAAAGTATAGAGTTTACCGGCAGCTGAAATCTCGGCGTTTGACAGCACGATGACTGACGGCAGGAATTTCTCCGTTAATTTCTTAATATGCCTTCTAACCTGAGCCGACGTTAACAGTATCGGCACAACACC
>JADFXZ010000339.1:0-513 GCA_015233265.1 Nitrospirota bacterium | reverse complement strand
CAACGTTAGGGGCTATGGCCTCGCCGGTTTGCAGGCTTCTCAGAAGCAGGTTTTCGTACTTCTGATCCAGTGTAAACACTGGTATTGTGCCATCTTGTGTGGCATACTGTTTTGTAATGTGCCTGTTTAGGGCCGCTCTGGCAAACTCTGTCAGCACATCTGGCTCTTTGACCTGAGCTCCGTAGTCTAATATGGTCTCAAGTATGGCCATAATATCGTTAATCGGCACACGTTCTCTGAGCAGGTTTTGCATCACACGCTGCACGTTGCCAAGTGTGCTGATAGACATCAGCTCTTCCACTATCTTTGGATAGCTCTTTGAGACGCTATCGAGGATGTTTTGTACCTCACTTCGCGACAGCAGCTCCCAGCAGTGCTTTCTTATCAGCTCTGTCAGGTGAGTGGCTATAACCGTGGCATTGTCAACGACCATGTAGCCAGCCAGCTGCGCCTCTTCTACCCTGGCGGCCTCTACCCACAGGGCAGGCAGCCCAAAGGCCGGTTCTTTTGCCG
>JADFXZ010000338.1 GCA_015233265.1 Nitrospirota bacterium | reverse complement strand
CTCCTCAAGAACAGTAGGGTAGCATGAATTTATTGAAATGGTCAATAGGTTTCAAAAAAATGTGTCACGGTAAAGTAAAAATGCTGCTACTGGCTCAGTAGAAAACACGAGGAGATTCCAGCGTTGTAATTCTTAAAGTACGGAGAGGCAGGGATTCGAACCCTGGGTGGAGTATTACCCCCACAACCGCTTAGCAGGCGGCTGCCTTCGACCGCTCGGCCACCTCTCCCATATGATTCGCCAGCCAGAAGAATACGCCCCCGTGCCAGCGAATCTACACTATAGCATTTTCTCAGTGAAAAATCAACCCTTACACGTGTCTTGAGCGATAGTCCTCTATGGCCTTTCTCAGAGCGTCAGAGCCGAGGTTCGAGCAGTGCATTTTCTGCGGCGGCAGCCCGTCTAACGCGTCAGCCACCGCTTCCTTCGATATTGAGAGGGCCTCTGTCAGGGTCTTGCCTTTTGCCATTTCCGTTATCATACTTGATACAGCTATGGCAGCCCCGCAGCCGAATGTCTGAAATTTCGCGTCTGTTATCACGTCGTCCTGTACCTTGATAAACAGTTTCATCGCGTCGCCGCATGTTGGATTGCCTTCCATGCCCACGCCGTCAGCGTCCGCAATCTCACCTACGTTTCTTGGATTTGTAAAATGATCCATCAGTTTTTCGCTATACATTTATGCACCCTCCTTGTGGCCACCTGAAGCCTCAAGGGCACCCCAGCCCTCTTTGGCAAACGGCGACATGTCTCTTAATCGTTTCACTATCTGGGGAAACTCCTCTATACAGCTGTCAATGGCCTCCGTTGTATTTCCTATCCCAAGACTAAACACTATCGAGCCGTGTGACATCGATGTCGGCACACCCATAGACACCAGCACGGGGGAGGCCTTAAGCGCCTTAGACGTACACGCCGATCCACTGGCTGCGTATATACCTTTGGATAGAAGCAGCAGCAGCATTCCCTCGCCCTCTATAAACTCCACTACAAAACTTGCCAGGCCGGGAAGCCTTATCTCCGGGTGTCCCGTTAAGTGTACCTTCTCTATCTTTAGTATCCCTTCTGTCAGCCTTTGCCGTAATTGTTTTACATGGGCCATGCGCTTTGGAAGGTCTGCCGCCGCTAACTCAGCCGCCTTTCCCATGCCAACGATTGCCGGTACGTTTTCTGTTCCTGCGCGCCGTCCGCCTTCCTGGATGCCGCCGTATATGAGCGGCAGGATGCGCTGCCCCGTCTTGAGATACATGGCCGCCGCCCCCTTAGGGCCATAAAACTGATGTGCTGAGAGACTCAACGCATCCACCTCCAAGTCCTTTACATCTACGGGGATGTTCCCCGCCGAGGCCACAGCGTCCGTATGAAGGACTATCTTGTGTTCCTTTGCAATTGCCGCTATCTCCTTAATCGGCTCTATTGTGCCAACCTCAGAACTTGCGTGTATAATCGAAATCACAGTCGTCTCTTTCGTTATCGATTTCTTTACCGTCTCAGGGTCAACCATGCCGTGGTTATCCACGGGCACATAGGTGACGACAAACCCAAGTTTTTCAAGCGAACGGGCTGTGTTTAACACCGAATGATGCTCTGCCATCGATATAATCAGGTGTTTGCCGCTGCCCTGGTGAGCCATAGCCATACCCTTGAGCGCAAAGTTATTGCTCTCCGCCCCGGAAGATGTAAATATTATCTCTGACGGCTTTGCGTTTATCAGCTTAGCAACCTGCTCGCGGGCTGTCTCAACAGCCTGCTTGGCCTTCATTCCAAGGTCGTACATGCTCATCGGGTTGCCGTACTGCTCTTTAAAGTACGGCAACATCGCGTCAAACACCTCTGGTAACATTGGATTTGTAGCGATGTGGTCAAAGTATTTAACGCTCATTGCGTACCCCCTTTTCTGATGTATATTTTATAGTAATCATCCTCTTCATCAATCCCCAGAAAGTCGTTTCCGGTCTTTTCACACCATGCCGGTATGTCCTCAAGCGCGCCATCATAATCTGTAAGCAGCTCAAGCACCTGACCGCCTTCGAGTTCTTTAATCTGCTCGTCGAGCTTTAGCAA
>JADFXZ010000337.1 GCA_015233265.1 Nitrospirota bacterium | reverse complement strand
GCAAATATTCCAGAACTCAGACATAGGCCAATGCTGGTGTGCATAGGGGGGGCGCATAGCAGCTGTGGGAAGACCACGCTGTCAGAGCGTCTGCTAAAGCGTCTGACAAAGAGAAAGAAAGGCACATGGGGTGCTATTAAATACACTCAGACCGCCTTTTATACATCGCTATCCGATGCGCAAGACACCATAAACCAGAGTGATAAGGACACGTCACGGCTCCTTAGCGCCGGGGCGCGCCGCGCTCAATGGATTCAGGCCCCCAGGCATGAGCTTGAGGAGATTGTCCGGATTGCTATAGATAAGTTCTGGGAAATGGATGGTATCCTTGTTGAGGGAAACAGCCCCACCGAGTATGTTGATTTTGACGTTGTGGCCTTTGTCTTCGGGGAAGACCCGCTGAAGATAAAAGACAGCGCAAAGAGGGCGCTTGAGAAGGCCACAGTACTGGTACTGAGGGAATTGCCGTCTGGGGCAAATCAGCCGCCATATGTGCCCCTGTCATGCGGCGTAAAGACATGCAACATTGCAACCCAAGCGTGTGACGCCCTACAGGCAAACGCTCTACCAAATGAAATAAATCTTGACTGGGACAGCTGCACGGAGGTTATAATGGATGATATTATCAGGAAAGAGATAGAAAACACACTAACAGCGCTCTCACGCGATGGGAAGATTCCCTGTGGTACGGCAAGGGCTGCCGCTGAGCTGCTTGGTGAGTCGTATAACAAGATTGGTGAAGCGGCCAATTCTCTTAAAATCAGGATATCCGCGTGTGAACTGGGGTGTTTTTAATTGATTTTGACGTTTGAGCTAGCGCTGACCGCGTATTTTATCGCCACCATATTAGCAATACTTGAGCTGATAGTGGCAAGCAAGGCTACCTCGAAGGGGATGACCATATTTATCTGCGCGGGTTTTATCTTTCACACATTAAACATATTTATGCGGCTGTTTATCTCAGGGCACATGCCGACGGCCAGTTTACACGAGGCCGCGTCGTTTTTCACATGGAGCATAGTGTTGGTGTTTTTTATAATCGAGCACAGGTACAAGGTGGGGCTGCTGGGGTCTTTTGTGCTGCCCGGTGTGTTGGTACTGATGTTGTCCTCCTCGGTTCTGCCACGGCAGATACAGCCGCTGTCGCCGCTGCTGAAGAATTCATGGCTGTGGCTTCATACGATATTGGCCTTTGTGGGGGAGGCCGCCCTTGCGGTGGCCTGCGGGGTGGGCGTTATGTATTTGATACAACAGAGGAACGTTAAGTCAAAGAAACTCGACGGCCTTTTTCAACGTCTGCCAAGCCTCAGTGTGCTTGACGAGGTAAACTACCGCCTTATAACTATAGGATTTCCGTTGTTGACACTGGCAATAATCACCGGGGCATTGTGGTCTCAGGCCGTCTGGGGCACGTACTTTCGGTGGGACCCGAAGCTCGTGTGGTCTTTGATAACGTGGCTTTTTTATGCCGCCGTGCTTCACGCCAGAATGACAGCGGGGTGGCAGGGCAGGAAGACGGCAATCCTCTCAGCTGCCGGATTCATAGCCATACTGTTTACCTTTTTCGGGGTAAATTTACTAATGAAGACGTTTCATGGATTTGAATGACTGTTCTGGTAATAGGACTTAATCATAAGACGGCAGACGTAGAGGTCAGAGAGAGCATTGCCTTTGACGGCGAGAGGATTAAAAAGGCCCTTGTTGGCCTGAGAAATCTGACCGGCGTCAGTGAGGCTATAATCCTCTCCACATGCAACCGCGTTGAGCTATACCTGCACGCCGATGGCGATTTAAATACGGTTGCTCGGGTAAAACAATATCTTGCAGAGTTTCACAACTTCCCGCTTGAAATACTTGATGCAGCCCTCTATGCCTACGGAGCTGAGGACGGTGTGAGACACCTGTTTCGCGTGGCCTCGTCTTTGGATTCGATGGTAGTGGGTGAGCCGCAGATACTGGGGCAGTTAAAGGACGCCTATGAAATCGGCCTTAAAGAGCAATCATCTGGCCTGATACTAAACAAGCTGATGAAGAAGGCCATATCAGTTGCAAAGCGCGTCAGGACAGAGA
>JADFXZ010000336.1 GCA_015233265.1 Nitrospirota bacterium | reverse complement strand
TAAACATATAGGACGTCAGGTCCATGTACTGTTTGTTCATATCTCTGATTATATCACACAGTTGAATGCCTATGTTCCTGTACATCTTTGCGGTAAGGGCTGGATAGGCGACAACGAGCTTGTCAAAGTCAGCTTTTTCCATCTTAACTACCTCAATGTCCTTGTCTGCGATAGTCATGGCCGTGTGGTCGGTTCCATCTATAAAGGACATCAGGCCAAAGCTCTCCCCTTGCTTGAGGGTGGCATATGGAAGGACATCTCCCTCCTGGGTAAGACGGCAGATTCGCACCTTACCCTTGACGAGTAAATAGAGAGTACCGCCAGCTTCGCCCTCATTATAGACAATATCGTTTATCTCGTATGTCTTCTTCACCATGAGAGCCGAGATCAGCTCTTTCTCAGCGTCGTCTAACCCGTTGAATATGCCAAATGTCTCAAACAGCTCACTAAATCCCATACCAACACCTCTTTTATGATACACATATTTTAATACTAACCATAACTTGCCTCTGGCTCATCTGTCACACTCGCCAAGCACTACATCTATTGAGCCAATATTAGCCACAACATCGGCAATAAAGCCCCCTTCGCAAAGCCGTGGCAGTGCTGAGACGTGAACAAAGGACGGAGATCTGATTCTCATCCTGTATGGTTTCCCCGTGCCATCGCTTATGATATAGAATCCCAGTTCGCCCTTGGGTACCTCAGTGGCGACATAGACCTCGCCGTGCGGGGCGGTCAACGGGCCCTTTGTTATCAGCGTAAAGTGGTGAATCAACGACTCCATGTTATTAAGCACCTTGTCCTTGGGTGGCAGGGTGTACTTGGGTGAGTCAGACGTCATTATAGGCCCTCTGGGCAGGGCCTCTATGCACTGCCTTACGATACCGTTAGACTGTCTGAGTTCCTCCATGCGGCACAGATACCGGTCATAGACATCGCCGTTTTTCCCAATGGGTACGTCAAACTCAATTAAGTCATACGCGTCATACGGGGCGTGTTTTCGCACATCATAGTCTACGCCGCTGCCGCGCAGGGTTGCACCCGTCAGACCGTAGTTAACAGCCTCCTCAGCAGAGATTACCCCAATTCCCACTGTGCGCTTCAGCCAAATCCTATTAACATTTATCAGCGTCTCATACTCTTTAATATGCGCTGGAAACTCCTCGGTAAATTGGTAGAGCGTGTCGATGAACTCCTGTGACACATCGTTTCTGACGCCGCCAATACGCGGATAAGTTACCGTCAGACGAGCCCCGCATAGCATCTCGAAGAGTTCTAATATTCGCTCCCTCTCTCTGAATGCGTAGAGAAACACGGTCATTGCCCCAATGTCAAGGGCGTGCGTAGCCAGCCACAACAGATGGCTTGAGATTCTTGACATCTCAGAGACCATCGTCCGGATGTACTTAGCCCTCAGGGGCGGGTCTATATCGAACAACCTTTCAACCGCAATGCAGTACCCCACATCGTTTGTCATCGACGACACATAGTCAAGCCTGTCCATCAGCGGCATAGACTGAAGATAAGTCATCCCTTCGGAGAGCTTCTCTGTGCCGCGGTGCAGGTATCCTACAAATGGAGTGCATTTTACAATGGTCTCGCCGCTGACCTCAAGCTGCAACCTAAGCACACCGTGAGTTGAGGGGTGCTGCGGCCCCATCTGAAGAACCATCTCTTTTGTCTTTATTTCTTTTATCTCATCCATATATTTATCTTTACTCTACCTTTTTTATAAACGATATTATTTATACCATCCAAATTTCTTAAATTCTTCGGACTTTTTCAGGACTTCCTTAAATCCAGCCCACTCCTCGTCCTCAGGGCCTGCAGTAGGATAGTCCTTTCTCATCGGGTGGCCGTCCCAGTCATCAGGCATAAGAATCCTTCTTAAATCCGGGTGTCCATCGAAGACAATCCCGTACATATCGAAACATTCTCTTTCGTGCCAGTTGGCTGTCTTCCAGATGCTGACAACACTCTGTATGGATTCTTTTTCTGGAACCTGGACATTGAGCCTTAACGAATGCCTGTGGGTCATGGAATATAAATTATATACGACCTCAAATCGAGGGGTTTTAATCTT
>JADFXZ010000118.1 GCA_015233265.1 Nitrospirota bacterium | reverse complement strand
GCACAAGGCATACAGGGATGCGATGCCGGACAAGGGAATCATACTTGGCCTTGATCTACAGGGCGGCATCTATCTTGTATTTGAGGTAGAGAGCGCCAAGGCCGTCTCGTTGTCTGCCAAGAGGATAGCCGGCAGCATCAATAAGCTCCTTTCAAAAAAGGAGACTAAGTCGGAGGCCACGGTAAGCGGCACCGAAATCGTTGTCACCCCCGCCTCTACCGATCTAAGAAAGATCATCGAGGACGCATATCCAACGCTCACCGCTAAGGAGACCGATGGCAGGTTGGTCTATACACTGTCTGAAAAAGAGATTAAGTCCATCAAAGAAAATGCCATTGACCAGGCACTTGAGACTATCAGAAACCGCATAGACCAGTTTGGAGTCGCAGAGCCGGTTATTCAGCGCCAGGGGGAGGGCGAAATAGTTGTCCAGCTGCCCGGCGTCAAAGACCCTAAGCGGGCGATTGACTTAATAGGCAAGACTGCCCTTCTGGAGTTCAAACTCGTCGATGACGAGGATAAGTTGGCAGCCGAGATGCCAGCATCCGTAAAACCCGCCGATGAGGATGATTTCATAACAAAAATGAAAGAGAAAATCCCAGAAGGCGCCGAGATACTCTTTGAAAGACACATGGATAAGGCCACAGGAGAAGTCACAAAGCGCCCATACCTGTTGAAAAAAGACGCCCTAATGACCGGTGACGTCCTCTCAGAGGCCAGAGTAGCCATAGATTCACGTTTTAACACCCCATACATCTCAGTAACTTTTAACCCCGAAGGGGCAAAGCTATTTGAGGAACTAACAGGCAAGTATGTAAAGAAACGTATGGCCATTATACTTGATGGCAATGTCTACTCAGCCCCCGTGATTCAGGAAAAGATCTCCGGCGGAAACGCTCAGATATCCGGGTCATATTCGATGGAAGAGGCCAAGGACCTTGCCATAGTGCTGAGGGCTGGATCGCTGCCAGCACCTGTGAATCTGCTTCAGAACATCACTGTTGGGCCGTCGCTTGGGTCTGACTCTATCGAGGCTGGAAAGGCCGCCGCAGCCGTGGCATTTATATTAGTGGCCGTGTTCATGGGGTTTTACTATCGTCTGTCCGGGGTAATTGCAGACTTTGCCCTTGTATTGAATATAATCTTTTTGCTTGGCGCTATGGCGGCGATCAACGCTACCTTGACGATGCCCGGCATTGCTGGTATTGTCCTGGCTATAGGTATGGCCGTCGATACTAACGTCCTGATGTTTGAGCGAATGAGAGACGAGATAAAACTTGGCAAGACGCCGCGCGCCGCGGTGGACTCAGGATACGACAAGGCGTTTCTGACCATTGTCGACTCCCACGTCACTACGCTCATTACAGCGGCCGTGTTGTTTCAGTTTGGCACTGGTCCAATAAAGGGTTTTGCCGTTACATTGAGCATCGGTATAGCGATAAACCTGTTTACATCTCTGATAGGGACGAAGGCCGTGTTTGACTACTTAAATTCATCCAAGGAGGTTAAGAATCTCAGCATATGATTGAAATTATTAAGAAAACCAATATAGATTTTATGAAGAAGCGCTATATAGCCTTTGCGCTCTCAGGGGTGTTGTCACTAGTCGGCATCCTGGCCATTGTGGCAATAGCGCGCGGGACGGCAAATCTGGGGATAGATTTTGCTGGCGGCACGGCGGTTCAGGTCAAGTTCGAAAAGTCTGTGACGCTCCACCAGGTCAGGGCGGCCCTGGAGACAAACGGCATCAAGGGGGCAGATCTTCAGGACTTCCCGTCGGCAAAAAAAGTAATGATCGTATTAAAAAAGGCGGGGCAGCATACGGCGTCTTCACAAAGCCCCTCATCGGACGGGGCTCCCTCTGCGGTAGAGAAGGGTCTATCGGATAAGGTCATTGAGGCCCTTACGAAGGGATTTAATGATAACAAGATAACCGTGGATTCAATCTCAGAGATTGGGCCGAAGGTTGGCAAAAGGCTGCGGGTCGATGCCCTGTGGGCGGTGATTGCCTCCACTATTGGGATTCTCATCTATGTGGGATGGCGCTTTCAGTTCAGTTTCAGTTTGGGGGCTACGGTTGCGACGTTTCACGATGTGCTTGCCGTGCTGGGGTTTTTCTACATGACCGGGCTTGAGATAAATCTCATACTTCTGACAGCCCTTTTGACCATCGCCGGTTATTCGCTGACGGATACTGTTGTCGTATTTGACAGAATCAGGGAAAACATGAGGGTGCTGCTGAAGGAATCCATCGACAGCCTCATAAACAGGAGTATAAACGAGGTGCTCTCAAGGACATTGATTACGTCATTGACGGTGCTTCTGGCCTCGGTAGCGCTGTTTATATTTGGCGGCGAGGTGTTGCATGACTTTGCCCTTGCGATGATACTGGGTGTATTAGTGGGCACGTATTCGTCTATATTCGTAGCCTCTCCGGTAGTGTTGCTGTGGTCGGGGAATAAGCCGTTGATAAAAAAACAGTGATGCTATGCCTGTGACGCAAAAGCAATGGCTGCTGAAAAAGACAAATACGGATTACTTAGAGTACTTGTCCAGGGAGCTTGATATCTCCGTGTTGGCAGCCCAGGTGTTGGTCAACCGAGATATCAGGACACCGGATGCGGCAAGGGACTTTTTGCTTTCCACGATAGAATCCATTGGCGACCCGATGTGTCTTCCTGGCATGGAGACGGCGCTTAGTGAAATTCGTGGGGCTGTCTCAAAATCTAAAAAGATACTTATCTGCGGCGACTACGACGCGGACGGCACAACGGCGGCAGCAATCTTAACTCAGACACTTCGCAGCATGGGTGCTTGTGTCGAGTTCTTTATACCAAGCAGGTTTAAGCACGGTTATGGCTTTCACATGCACGCGGTGCAGCGGGCCAGGGAGCTTGGCGCAGGGCTGATTGTAACTGTTGACTGTGGGATAAGCTCTTTTGAGGCAGTTGAGGCGGCGCGTCAGTGCGGCATTGGCGTGATAATCACCGACCATCACGAGCCATATGTCGAGCCAAATTCCGAAAGTGCAGCAAATCAGCTGCCCCGTGCCATCAGCATAATAAATCCTAAGATTGACATAGCAGCCTCACCGTATCCGAATCTAACCGGGGCGGGAATCTCCCTGATGTTAAGCTGTGCGCTGCAGGGCGGTATGGACAAAGCCTTGTTGGACATAGCAGCCATTGGCACGATAGCCGACGTAGCCCCGCTCATGGGTGAAAACCGGTTAATAGTGAAGGACGGCCTAAAGGTGCTCAAAGACACAGAAAGGCAGGGCCTCAGGGCGCTGATTAAGTGTTCCGGCATTAATGGGCGGACGCTTGAGCCGGATATGCTTTCCTACATGCTGATACCCAAAATCAACGCCGCTGGCAGAATGGACGACGCATCTATTGTAGTGCGCCTCCTGTTGACTGATGACCACGCTGAGGCTCAAACACTGGCTGAAACTCTTACAAGATTGAATCAGGAAAGACAAAAAATAGAGGAAGAGGTCTTCAAAAGTGCGCTATCGAAATTAGAGGCAGGGAAACCTCCAGGCCGCGTTATCGTAGCGGCAGATGCTCACTGGCACGAAGGGGTAATCGGCATAGTTGCCTCAAAGCTCGTGGATAGGTTTAACCTGCCAAGCATAGTGTTTTCTATAAAGAATGGTGTTGCAAGGGGGTCGGCAAGGAGTATTCCGACCGTGGATATATGCAAGGCCATTGCTGCGTGTTCGCAGCACATCATGCAGTTTGGAGGACACAAGCAGGCCGCTGGAGTGAAGTTAAAGGCAGCGGACATACCCGTTTTTGAAGAGGCGGTCAATGCCTCCGTTGAGGCCCAGTGCGGGAAGGCTGACTCAGGGGAGACGCTTACAATAGATGTCGGCTGTTATATAAAAGATATGAATATGAAATTGATGTCTGACTTAGCGCGGCTCGCCCCGTATGGTTATGGGAATCCAGATCCAATATTTGGGGCACGCGGCCTGTTGGCCATAAAGCCGCGTGTCGTAGGCAGGAATCACCTGAAGCTGAAACTTGGCCACAACGGCTTTATCATCGATGCAATCGGCTACGACATGGGTGGGCTGATAAACGATATCGATGGCTCAGAATCTATCGATGCGGCCTTTACCCCCGTCATAAACGAATGGAACGGCAACCGCAGCGTTCAACTAAACATAAAGGCGCTCAGACTCAGCGAATAGTACCTGTGCCCTGTTTAATGCTCAGATGTGAAATATGCAGATGTGAATATGAATGTTGCGCCGCTGATGGCCTGTAGTAAAACAACCGTGACATTTGCCGTCATCCTTCGACAGGCTCAGGATGATTCCTGCCGTTGACGCTCTAATTCAGGCATATCAAGCATGTCTCATCGTTTTGTCTGATGTTGGCCTTGCCCACCATCAAAAACTAAGCGGGTCAATGGGCATTAATCGTGGGAATTTTGGACAGAATGATACATTTTACCTATTTTCCTAACATAAGCCGGTTTGTTTTATCGCGGCTTTTTCTGCCTCTATATCACTATATAGCTCTTTGGATTTCAAATTTAATTCTTCAGTCCCGTATTGCAATATGGATGAGCTAGTTGTACGTTTTCTTTTGTGCCGGTTCCTCCTTCTCTAACACGAATTTTGTGATCGTAAGAGAAGACTTCTTCGGGTCTAAAATTCCCCCACACACTGCACAAGTAAGCGTTTTCACAAGTGCCTCTTCTATGAATGCCATAGATTTTACATCATCGGAAAACTTAACGGGCTTACTATCAGATGCCAAATCAAGGATGCGCCCTTGCAACCCCATGCTGCTCATTGCTTCTTCTATAGTAACATTTTGTTCGGAAGAAAATTTCATTATCAGAAACTCGAAAAGATTTATCATGTTTTGCACTCGCTGTCCATTACTCATATTCTGTAGAGAAGTGCTAATCAGAGATTTATGAACAATAAGGAATTCTTCCAATTTCTTTCGCGCCGTAGAGAATTTTCTGAAAAATAAATCATCGTTATTTTTCAGTTTATTAGTTACGAGAGTCACAATAGCGAGAAACATAATGCGGCTGTGTTTTCCTCTTTCGTTATAGAAATAAACAGCCGGATGAAGCCCAAGGCTGCCAGCATAATTTCCTGTAACCCTATTAAGGACATTTATACACCTATTCAAAACATCTATGGTGTCTTTGCCGCTGTCGTCATCGTCATAATCACTTATATTTTTTGACTTTGTCTTACCATTTTCTGTTTTATACTGTGCACTAGTAATCGTCAAAAGCTCTACCAATACCGAGAGAGCGTCAAGAGGCGATACTATACCTCCAAAAGGAAGCTCTAATGTTTTGACTGGTATATCCATCTCCGGTTCAAAGAGAAGTTCATAAAGTGTGCGAGACAGTTCCTTTATCTTCATTTGATGAGAGTCATCAAATTCCGACCAGTATTTATTGCCCGTGCCAGAGCGAAGAATCGCTCTGGCTCCTATAGCAATCGGCTTTTTTCGATTTCTGATAAGTAACTCCTCTATCTCATCGAGTGGAGTTCCCTGCGAATTGATTTTATAAAATGAAGATTCAGCAACTGAGGCAGTACCCTGAACCCACTGAACCTGAAGGCCGCGTGTAAACAGTCGTTTTGCCCTTCTTTCCTGAGCAGTTGCACCCTTACTATCAACAAGTCCTTTCAAGGTGGAAAATCTACCAATTTGTTTTTCGATAATTTTCCTCGTCTTTCCAGCAATTTGTTTCTGATTGTCTGAAATATGCCGCTCATAGAACGCGTTAGAGATTTGTCCGTCACCATAATCATCTTCCATCCATGCCCTGAGCGCACTGAGCCGGTGTCCACCATCAATGACAAAAATGAAGCTTGGAGAGTTCCACAAAATGAGAGAAGGAATTACCTCATTATCTAAAAAACTCGCAATAAAGGTTGCAATCTGTACTGGCGTCCATTGATGAGTTTCACGCTGAAAATCTGGTTTCCGTAAAAGTTTCAAAATCGGTGAATCAAGAGAAAGATTGGAAATAGGAAAATTAGTAAAGAGGTCCAGGTCAAACTCCTGATCATCCTGAATCCCAAAATCTTCCCTAACGATCATAGCATCTAAATTTACACGATGTGCCATTGTTTCTCTCCTTACATACCTTTTTGGGGTAAGTATGTAATGTACATAACCTCATTATATCACAGTGCGGTTTAAAATAGTTAGCTTATATGGTAATTTAGTAACACATCCCAAGTATTAAATCGGAGCTTGGGGAATAAGATAGTCTTGACAATGGCAGTACACTTAGGCGCGGGACGATTGAAGAGTTAGTCATTAGAACGCTTGCATTGCCGACTTCTCGATCTGCTCCCGCAAAATATGGTGCATGCTGCGCCTTGTCATGATGTCAGTTTTGCACTGAAGGATTGCAGCGGCGGCATCCTTAAATGTCCATCAACTTAAAAAGCCCTATAGAGGCTTCAGGGTGATCGAAAAACAGAATCAACATCAGAATCCTCACGAGCCTCGTCATGTGCGGTCGAACCAAACATAATAAAGATGTTCAACATAAAGATGTTCAACGCCAAGCTGCTTAAGGTCAGCTTCGTGCTGTTTCAATCGGCGTATGGCTTTGTTACGTTCCATTTTATAATTATAACACAAGTTTATGGGGGAAACCCAACACTCGCGCAGGGCAATCGCATTTGAAATAATATCTAACGTGTTCTATATAAGTAAGAATATTTGAATCATCCTGAGCTTGTCGAAGGATGCTCCTTTATATCTCAT
>JADFXZ010000035.1:15661-16207 GCA_015233265.1 Nitrospirota bacterium | reverse complement strand
TCAATTAATTATATAGTAGCCCCATGGGAGCATATTAAGTTATCTCTTTCGGAACAAAGAGACGATTCAGGCCGCCTGTGGTTCATTTTTCTGACATACATTATTGCAGCGATTTTACTAAACAATCTGGCTGTAGCGGTACGAACTCAAAAGTTTTTCGATACACCGCCAGCATTGGAACACGCTATCGTAGCAGTCATTATTGCACTTGGATTCTTTTTATCAAACATTACACGAAAGAGTAAATAAAAAATACAATGAAAAATACAATGGATGGTTTTAAAGTTACGTGTGAAAAGGTGAGTTACTCACCTCCAGGGCAACCGGAGTTGAAAATTCTAAAAGAAGTTGACTTTACTGTCAATCAAGGTGAGTTTTTGACTATTATTGGTGGCAATGGAACTGGCAAGAGCACATTACTTAAAGCTATCGCAGGCGAGCTAATGATTACTGCGGGTAAAATTTTAATTTCAGGGCGTCACATTAATACGAACCGAAACAAACTCGTATTGATGGCGTAGGAATTGTTCATCAAAGGGATGACGA
>JADFXZ010000035.1:0-15589 GCA_015233265.1 Nitrospirota bacterium | reverse complement strand
CACAGATTTTGGGCTTGCAGCAAAAGATATTGTTCCAAGCTTGCGAAAAAGGTCTGGGAGCATGGATTGGAAATTGATGTGGACCAATTGGTGGGTTATCTCTCGGGTGGCGAACGACAAATGTTAAATGTGGTTATTGCAACTCACTTGGAGCATGAGAATAATCCTTGTAAGCTAATTCTTCTTGATGAACACACATCTGGCCTTGATCATAAGAATGCTTTTAGAGTGATGAGTTTCACACAAAAGAAGATCAAAGAAACTAAGACAACAGCTATAATGGTGACTCACCGCTATTCTGATGCGATCGAATACAGTGACCGCATTGTCGTAATGGGAAATGGGGCGATCAAAGATATATATATAAAATCAGACGAGAATTGGTCAGTTGACAAATTGACAAAGGCAGTAGAAAACTTTTCCTAATATGCAAGACCCTAAAGTATCTATTACCATCAAGCAATCAGATTCAATTGCGATTTTCGGTGTTGGACGTCTAGGCAGCAGTTTGGCACAAGAACTAATACGAACTAATGCTTTTTCAAGAATTTATCTTTTCAATCGATCTGAAAAACACCTTAATAGTATATTACTATCTCTGCGGGTTTATGCCTCTTGTATTGGTAGTCAAACGGATATCCGAGCAATTAGCGACCAGCTTCCGCAAGATGTCGGTATTGTTGTTATTGCTGTGAAGGAAAATTACGATCCAAGGGAATTGCTAAATGTGGAGCTACTGCCACATGGTCTTGCTCGCGATGTAAGAACTATTGGCCTCAAGAAGGATATTCCACTTGTTCATGATGTCTGTTTAAAGTTGCAGGGCTACAATGGTAAGATTGTTGTTATTACTAATCCTGTCGATATTTTTACTGTTATGATAAATGAATGGATTCCGACAGCGGAAGTTTATGGGTTTGGTGTGACATTGGATACTGCTCGACTCGTCTACTGTGCGCAGCAGCGTGGAATAAAATGTGTCGCGAACGATTTCCCTTTGGGGGGCTCACATACTGAAAAACTCGTGCAGTTAAAGTCTCTTTGGAATCAACAAAGCCCTTTATTCACGCAGTCGGAATTGGTTAACGATCTTTTGAGGTCATCTACTGAAATAGGGCCTATTATTGTCCAAGGGTTAGGTTTTACATTGCATGATTGCGTCGCTGTTTTCAGCAGAGATGTGTCATGGTTAGCCGGAAAAAATATGTCCAGAAAATATCTTTGCACTTCAGTTGGTAATGATTCTTCAGCTGTGGCATGGCCTTTAGAGTATTCCGACGTTACGGGTAGTTTAGAGATTTTTGATGGGCTTACTAAACATGAGCGTCAACAGCTGGATAGTGCTGCAAAGATAGTCACTCACTCTGTTGACATAATACGGAAAAAACTTATACCGCAACTGATATAAATCTGTTGGGAAATGAATGGGCGTCCACTGACAAGACCACACTCACTTCTTCACCGAGCTGAAAATTATCCTATAGACAATCACGTAAGATTGAAGGTACAATACAGTCATGGAAGCGCTGACAATCGAACGGGATTTAGATTTGACGGAGATAATCAACGGGGAGGAAGTGGTGTCGCCCAGCCCTTTTAGTAAACATCAGATAATCAGCGGCAATCTCTTTAGACAAGTGGATAGACACGTAGGACAAAAGGGCTTAGGCCGAGTTTTGTTCTCCCCTCTTGACGTAATCCTTGAAGAAGGCTTAAACAGGCTTCAGCCCGATATATTGTTTATCAGGAAAGAAAACACGGCGATCATTCAGGATTGGATACGAGGTGTGCCGGATATGATTTGTGAGATAGTTTCACAAGGGTCATTCAGATGGGATACCGATGTAAAGAAAGAGATATACGAAAAATATGGCGTCCCTGAATATTGGATAATCATCCCGGAGCTTAAAATATTTGAAGTCTTTACCATTGAGGAAGGCAAGTATAAGCTCCATTCCTACGCCGAAGCTGAGGGCATGGTTACGTCTAAGGTCATCGAGGGGCTGCAAATCAATATCAAAGACATTTTCGAGGATTGAAATTGACTTTAGTGTCTGCGATTGTCAGAGAATGCTCCGTTTGCTCAAAATAAATCAACACACCTATCTTTGCTTTAAGTAATACGTTTGCTCCTGCCTTTGAATTGTATATCTGTCAAGAATTAAGTATTGTATCACCTTAATTCCCCTGCATATTGCAGCTTCAAGAATATGTGACATACGTGTAAGAGATTGGGAAATAGATATCGATAAGCATTAGATGAGTCAAAAAAACATACCGCCCAAGCTGAAGTCATCCATGTGTAAATATTCAATGTGGAATGCTTTACTTTTGCTGGGAATTTCTATTAGACTCAAGTAGTTGATTTTACAGGATCGCCGACGTGGCCACCAGTCTTTTTGATATTATCTGCGTATTCCGGCGAAACCGTCCACCTGTTCCGGTCATGTCGACCACCTGAGAAACCATCTCAACACTGGACAGCGTTATCGTACATTTACAGGTCGGATTGGGTCAAACATTTTTTCATGAATCCAAAATCCGTTAATCCTTACCTTTTAACCAATCTGTTTCTTTTATGCCGCAGTCTCATCGCGGCTTGGTAGATGTCTCTAACCTTTCCCACACCTTTTATGCCTTTAAGGTTTAGACGCATGGGTCAACGCTGCCCTTGTTTTTCTCATTGATTCTCCTTGCAGACTTATCTTATGGGCGTTATGTACGATTCTATCAAGGATAGCATCAGCGATGGTAGGTTCGCCCACAAAGTTGTGCCAGTCGGCCACAGGGTACTGACTTATCATAATAGTTGACTGGATACCGTGGCGGTCTTCTATTACTTCGAATAAGTCTACCCTTTGGGTGTCATTAAGAGTTTCAAAACCCCAGTCTTCTATAACGAGAAGGTATGTCAGACTCATAGGGCGGCGCTGCCTGATACCGGGCAGCTCCGCCCTCAGTATTTTTCGACCTACGTAGTTAACGGGCGAAAGGTAGAGTCCTTTGCCGCCATTTCAGTTGAGTTGCCCTGCCATGTTTCCATGTTTTTAACTCCAGAGGTCTCATTGGGAATTGCTGTTTTGTGGCAATTTGTATATGGCAATTTTCAGTTGACAAATCCAGCCCTATAGGTATATACTGGAAATTCATAATGTACGTGGGTCATACATAGTATGACAAGAATAAATTTGGGAGAAGGAGATTTTTTTATGGAAAACCTTTTGCTGACTCTAATCATAGGGATCAGTGTTGTTGGGCTTGTTGCTGCTTTGATGCTCGCCAAGTGGGTTATGTCAAAGAGCGACGGCACGGCACCGATGCGTGCGATATCGGATGCCATTAAAGAGGGCGCTAACGCCTTTTTGAAAAGACAGTATAAGACAATTACAATTTTGGCGTTGATGGTTGCGGCAGCCCTGTTTATTGGATATGGCATGATACGTGAGCATCAGAGTTTTGATCCAGTCGAATCAAGAATGGCCCTGGCGATGTGGATAACGCTGTCATTTTTGTTTGGGGCGGTGTGTTCTCTCTTTGCAGGGTTTATCGGCATGTGGGTCAGCATCAGAAGTAACATCAGAACGGCGGCGGCGGCGATAACCAGTGTGAATGACGCACTACGCATAGCGCTTCGCGGCGGTGCGGTATCGGGGCTGATGGTTGTCTCGATGAGCCTTTTAGGAGTTGCCGGGCTTTATATGCTGGTGAAGATTTTCAGCGGAGTCGAGGCTACAAAGATTCCATTTATGATCGTAGGATATGGGTTTGGGGCATCCTTTGTAGCCCTGTTTGCGCAGCTTGGCGGTGGAATCTACACGAAGGCGGCGGATGTCGGGGCTGACCTCGTTGGTAAAGTAGAGGCTGGAATTCCGGAGGACGACCCGCGCAACCCTGCCGTTATTGCCGACCTGGTTGGCGATAATGTTGGAGACTGCGCAGGACGTGGAGCGGACTTGTTCGAGTCCACGGCGGCTGAGAACATAGGGGCTATGATACTTGCCGGTGTTATGGCAAAGGCTGTGACTCAAGACCCTGTGTGGATAATTGGCGTTATGTTATTTCCACTTTTAGCGAGGGCATTTGGAATAATTGCCTCTATCATTGGGATTCTGATGGTCAAGGTAGAGTGTGGCGAAGACCCTATGCACGGATTAAACAAGGGATACTTTATTACTGTGTTCTTTACCGTGATTGGATTGTTTGTTGCAAGTAAGTGGTTGTTTTTCCACCCCAGCGCCCCGCATGCGTGGCTTTACTTGTTTTTCGCCGGGGTTGTTGGAGTTGCAACCAGTGTTGGGTTTATTTATATCACGGAGTACTACACAGAGTATAGGTTTCGGCCTGTGCGAGAGATAGCAAACGCCTCACAGACTGGGCCTGCAACGAACATCATCACGGGTATTGCGATGGGATTGGAGTGTACCGCCCCTTCGGCGATAGTTATCTCGATATCCATATTGGCGGCCTATTATCTGGGGCAGGCATCTGGATTTCCAAACGCTGGTATATTTGGCACCGCGGTAGCCACAATGGGAATGCTGGGACCGGCTGCTTATATATTGGCGATGGACACATTTGGGCCTATCTCAGACAACGCCGGTGGAATAATAGAAATGACCGACCAGCCCAAGGCGGTAAGAGACAGAACCGACTGTCTGGACGCGGCAGGCAATACGACAAAGGCACTGACGAAGGGATACGCGATTGCCTCAGCGGCGCTGGCCTCGTTCCTGCTCTTTAGGGCATACCTTGACGAAGTTGAAAACTACGGTCATCCTATTAAGAGCGTAGATTTAGCGCAGCCGGTGGTGTTTGTTGGAGCGCTGCTCGGTGCTGCGTTAGTGTTTATATTTTCTGCGCTTGCAATCAGGGCGGTTGGAAAGGCGGCCTATTATGTAATATGGGACGTGAGGGATCAGTTTAGGGAAAACCCTGGGATACTTGCCGGGACATCAAAGCCGGACTACGGCAGGTGTGTTGACATAGTGACCAAGGGTGCGCTGAAGGAAATGGTAATACCGGGTTTGGTTGCTGTATTGACGCCGATTTTAGTCGGAGTGTTGTTTAAGCAAATGGGCGCGGGTGCGGAGGCGGTAGCCTCGATGCTGATGGTAGGAACGATAGCCGGAATTCTGATGGCGACCTTCTTAAACAACGGCGGCGGCGCATGGGATAATGCGAAGAAATTCATAGAAACTGGCGAGCTCGGTGGCAAGGGTTCGGATACGCACAAAGCGGCGGTAGTAGGCGACACGGTAGGCGATCCATTTAAGGACACAGCCGGCCCGTCACTGCACGTCTTGATAAAGCTGTTATCAACGGTAACACTGGTTCTGGCACCACTATTTATCTAAATACAATAAGGCCATACTCCTTTATGATGAGGGGGTATGGCCTTTTTAGTTTTGACGGTAACATATCCCTAATGGTATCCAGTTAATATCTCACGGCCAATCATCTCTAAGTGAACGCTGATATGAGACGCCGTCAACACCCGCAAATGTTGGTCTATTAACTAAACTGTGTCAGCCCGGAATTAGCCCTTGACATCAATGTCCAATAATCCTAAAAACGGCAGTTAAGTGTCGCGTGTATTTGCCATAAAATAGCTGTGATAGCTATGGCAGGGGCGGCCAGGTTTGATAGGATTGTACCCAACTACCGCTCCTTCCTGCTTGCCGTAGAGACATTTGACCGTTGCATCAATATCCAGTATCCACTGTACTATAGATAAGGCTGGCCTTGTTACCCTTGACAATTGAGATTCTAAGCACTCTATTCCTTTCTGTTCATCCATTCCCTTTAGGGCACGCCTCGCTGAGTCCTCGCTTACTACCTTCGTCATCCCTAATAATTCCGGATTTATTCCATCACCGCGGATCGCAGTTATATGGGCATACCGTCTCTGACCCGCTAATACCGATAACAACAATGTACCCAGTACATCACTGATATCATGACTTTTCTTCAATTCTCCTTTGTTTTGCTCTTCTCCCATTGGGTGAGTTCTCCTTCTTCTATTTTTTGCCGTAACTCCTCGTCTTATATATTATTTTTTCCCTATCTCATAATTCAACTGCTTTTTATAGGATCATGAATTGCCCCCTATTTGTGGTACATTTTATCATGCCCCGCGACACAGCTAACAGTTCCATGCCTTTGGTTTAGTTTACGGGTTGAGAAATTCTTTTTCGACTCTATCTAGTATATTTGATCTGCCAATTAGTCTGCGTGAAATGTGAAATGATCGTTTTGCCTCTCTTGTATATCCCTTGCCAGCCATTGCGGCATTTATACACCTGTCAAGCCATATTTCGGCAGAGTGAACACCGTAGGGATAACTATTAAGCCACTGCCTTATAGCGGGCAGCGCCAGATCAGGCTTTTTCATTATTCGGCATAGCTTGGCCAATTGCCTCACCCTAAAATGATCGGCTTCCCTGAATGAAATATCCCCAATACACATTGCATATGCCTTGTCATAATCGCCCTTTAGTATTTCTCCCTCTATAATAAGATAGGTCAGGCCTGAGGTGATTTGTCCATTTTGCAATAATCCCTCTAGTCCATCTACAAAAAGTTCCCCTTTGCAGTCTGTAAGCAGCTGATTAAGACATATCTGTTTTGAAGTCTGAGTAGAGGGGGATTTTATAGCATTATATATTTTTATATAAAAATCGCCGCCTGAGAATTCTTCACAAGGGTGTTTGTTATATCTGTCCGCACAGGCAAAGGAAAGGAATTTCTCCAGCGGTCTGAGTGTCCCTGAGCACAACATCCCCCTTAAGTTCATCCCCGATGTGGTATCGCCGTCTTTGTCTGCCTGCCACCTCCTTCTGATTTGGGTTATCTCATCTAAGTGGATAGAGAAGACCTCCTGCCACGAAAGATTTGACAATGGCGCCGTTACACTAAGCAGCCCCCACTCCGGTGCCGCGCATATGTCCTTAGCGGCGTCGATATCAAGGCCTCCACTGTTAACCTTGCCCAAATGCCTCGATAATACCTCCTTGTACAGCGGTCTTATCCTCTGAGGTGAAAACCTCTGCGCTTGTTCTTTACACTCGGCGGCCTCCGGCATGTCGTCGATGAGCATCTCTACTGCCCCTGCAATACTTTCAGGGGCGACGTCGACCCCGCCGCCGTTATTAACCTCATTCACATCTATCAATCTGCCGCAGCCGCCGACAACCTCGGGTAACCCGTCCCAGCGTGTTCCGACTACAGGAATGCCCAGACCGAGCGCCTCGACGGCAGATTTTGGATATGCCTCCTCTATTGTTGCAGACAGGCAAATCAGCATCCGCGCCCCTGATAGAAAACGTGACTTGGCCTCGCCTCCCGTTATGGTGTCATGCAACCGGACTCTGCGGTTGAGTCTGAGTGCGGTGAGTTTCTCTTTTAAAAGCAGCGCGTAATGATGGTAATCCCCTGTGTTGGTATTTTTTAATGGGCCTGCAATCTCCATTTTCAAGGTGTTTCTTTTATCCTTTAAAATCGACATTGCCTCAACCTGGCGATGTATCAGTTTGCCGGGGTCGATTCTCGACAGAGTGGCTAAATGTCCATTGAATCTTCCTGAAGGCTTTCCAGCGGCAGGTGGCAGGGGATGAATTGGATGTGGCAGCGACTCTAAAAATGGCGAAAGTCCTCCACACAGGAACTCTATGGTCTTTTTTCCGCTTTCACTTGGTGCGATAATAACATCGCCGTCAATCAACAGCAATCTCATCAGCACATACTCCATCGAATAACAACCGGGGGCGTGAGCTGTAAACATCAGCCTTATTCTGGAGCAGGATATATTTCTCAGGTAAAGTATATATGGAATAAACGGTATCAGCTCGTAGCTTGGATTGAAATAATCGTATCCTTTGGTCAATTCTTTAAATCGTTTAGCAGCGGTTTCGATTGTGTGCTGGTTTCTAATATCGCCCATTACTTATACCCATAGAGAATCTCCAATTACACTGTTGCACCATGCGGTCAACGAAACGTAGTCGATTTTGATATCAGGCAGGAGATTCCTAGCGTAATCGTTTGTAAAAAAACCGGCGCTGACAAGTTCGCTCTCTCTGTCGGGCCTAAGTACGGTGATTGGGGGTGCAGCCATGCCGTTATTTCAGTATTTGTGCGCAACGGAGCGAGACTGCGCAAAACTAAGCGCCCTTGTCCCCGGACTGTAATATTTATACGCGTAACCCTCAAGCCCTGGCACCACTACCCTGACGATATTTACTTTATATCCTTTCGGAGTAAGGTCAAAGACTACGGCCTGGTTCAGCCCTGCACGCTTCAATCTATCGAGACATATTAGTATGTCCTCCTCGAATGTGTCTGTCGAGTCAGACTTCAGCCCTGAGATATCAATTGTTGGAGCGATGGCTTCAAGCCGCTCAATCTGCCGCTGGTTGTCTGATAACTTCAGGGATATCAGATTATTCCTGAAAAAATCGTCCCTTGAGCCGGATATATATATAAGCCTCCCCTGAACGGCCTCCGTTATGGCCCTTATCAGAGCTATCTCAGGGTCAAGATGTGCCCCATAGCCCTTATAGATTCCAATATTTCTGTTATGGTCGTATATATATGCAAGATAAACCGGTATCGCCGTATCGACTGTGCAATCGTAGATAACAACGTGCACCTGTGCCTCTTTTATCCTTTTAATTAGGTCAAGCACGAGAGGAAACCTTATCGTCTTTGTATCCACTCTCGGAGGGTTATAGTTAATATAAGTCCTTGCAACGCTGTGGCTTGTTATTGCATCGCGTTCTATAGTCTCTAATAGTCCCATATACACGGCCTCTAAAAAGGTATTGCCGGAGGCAAGCCCGTTTGAGCCAAACATAAACGTATATAGCTCGTCTTTCCGGTCATGCGGCCCGCGCATACTTACCGTCACGTATGGCACTGCCACCTCTTGCTTGTTAATAATATCATACCCGATAGCCCATCTGTCCGCCCTGTTTTCGCTGAACATTAATTTGTTTATGAATGGGAGATTCTCTATGGGTATAAGACCATATAATGAGCCTATATCTTTGTATGAGAGATTTATCTCCTCAATGGTCGCATGTTCCCCTACATATCGTTCTATGCACTCCATTGCCGCCGAGACCTCAGCGGCCTCAAGCGTAAAACCCTTCCCCGCGTCAACAGACAGATAATAGCTGTTTGGACGAATGGCAAGCACAGTATGTATCCCAATGCGGTCAAGCCCTGTGATATTTGCCAGGCGTGTCAGCCCAACCTCTTTAAAATATGGCTTTATCGTGTCATAGGTCTCTTTCGGAGTAGCCGAGCGTTGTGTGCCGTACCAGTAATGTTTTCTTTCCCTGTAGCGGTTGCCGTAGTAAACTATGGATGGAGACAGGCTATCCATTTCCACTGGTGTTGAGGAATGAGCTTAAAAGGGTTTTAATGTGGTCTCTCTGCAGCTTTGCCCTCAGCAGCTCCAGGTGCAGGTGCTGAAGCCCTGCAAAACCCGCCTCCTCCGCCCATTCCACCGGGCTTATTTCGCTCTTCCAGCCAGTTTGTCTTATGTGGTCGGCAAGGAGTTCTTTTAAATCCAGATGGTCGATTTCTTTAAAGTCTGGATAGTGGTTCTGTATGATTTGTTCCTGGTTTGCCGCCTTTGTCAGCCATTGACCATAGATGTTATGCAGGCGAAGTTCATCGAGAATGATCTTTACATTTTTTACAAGATACTGCCGTGTCATAAACCATTTATGCATTCTTCTGCACCTGGCACTATCATACATAAGCGCCCTGAACTCATCCGGCGTCAAGTGGTTATCCTCTATCCATTTACTCAACGCATCCTCATTCTGAATGCCTAGTTTCTTTGTATGGCGCTCTTTTTCTTTTTCGACATCTTCATCTGTCACAGTTATTTCAAAATAATCTGCCATAAATACTACAATGGCCTTGTTTATGGCATTGAAGTTGAAATCGTCAAAGCCCGGCATATGCAGGGCTACATAGGCAGAGAAGTTATCCTGGCAGATGTTTGTCTCCTCATGTTGGACGGTTCTGTCCCTGTGATAGAGTGCCTTAAAAAGGTGTGAATTGACCATGTTGAAGCTATTGTCGCGTGCGGAGGTCCCTGCACCGGGTATGTCTCTGATTGTCTCAAGCAGTTTAATGGCGTCTTGTTTTTTTAAATCGATATAATCGGATTTGACAAATAATTTCATTTTCTGAATTATCTCATCTGGTATCCCATTATTTGAGGCAATTGAAAAGATATTCTGAAATACACGCTCAGGATAGTATAGTTTTTTGGCTGTATCGATCAATTTCCCGCACGTATCATTATCTATGAGCCGAAGGGTTAGCGCGTGTTGAAATGTCTTTCTGATGTTAACCATAGGCTCCGAAAGACTGCGGTATCCATCCTCTTTAGACGAATGGATTAAGGCGACCTCGTCATCGTCGTTTAGCTGCCCGCTTGCGTACATTTCATAGATTTCGCCGACGCCGACCATGCCGAAGTCGGAAGTTTCAGCGGCTCGCAGCGCCCCCATGCTGCTTGAGCCATATACCATTATGCCACGCTGCAGCGCATACAATATCTCCTTATGCCACACAGATAATGACTGTCCGAACAGGCCGTCGATGATTCCTATGACGTCGGGCCTGTATGTAGTCACGGCGCTTAGAAGGCTTGCCTGCTCAACAGGAGGCAGATATATCGCCTCCGGCACAATGGCCTTAGCCTCTTCGAGCGTCATGGTTGGCCCAAGGAATATGATGGATTTCACTGCGTGGCCTCCTCATTTGCAAAGCTGGCAAAGTTTGTTGCCCTGTATCCCTGTGTATAGTGCATGAACATATACCCTTCGGCCCCCGGCACAATGACCCTTAAAACAGGTATGCCGATGTCCGGCCTCGTTAAGTCGTAAACTATAATCCGGTTAAGCCCGGCATGTTTGAGCTTTTTGATACATAATTGAATATCACCTTCGAACGTGGAGGTAGATTCATCTTGCCTGTCGAAAGCGCTCATTGTATGGGCAGAGTTAAAGTAGCTATGGATTGCGTCATTGTCGTTGATTTTTACCGATGAGTATGTGTACCTGAATATATCGTCTCTGGAGCCGGCAATTATTAATGCTCGTGATTGAGCGGCCTCAGTAAGTGACCTCACAAGGGCTATCTCCGGGTTTAAATGAGCACCTGAGCCTTTATACACCCCCATGTGTCTGGACTGTAAATCATATAAATAAGTTACATATACCGGCACTGCTGTGTCGACGGTAAAATCAAAGATAACAGGCCGGACATGTGCAGATTCAAAACGCTCAATCAAGTTTACCGCACTGTCATAACAGATACTTGCCGGGTCAATCCTCTTAAGCTGGTAACCGCGTCTATTGTATGCCTCGGTATAACAAGAAATCGCGTCCCGCTCTATAACCTCAAACAAGGCGCTGCTGAGCGCTTCCAAAAAATGATTCCCAGATGCAAGGCCATTTGATCCGACCTGAAAGGACAATGTCGAGCCTTGAGCACTTACACTCCAACCCATAGACACCTGAGTCATCGGAGCCGCAACTTCACAGTTATTAGCAATATCCCAGCCAAGAATCCAATGCTCTGGTTTCTTTATGTTAAAGATTGAGTTTTTTGTTAGTGTAAGCCCGCGAGTCTCTATAACATTATGCTTCTTTCTTAACTGCTCATAAGACATCGTAATTACAGAAGCATCGATATTTTCCGCATGAAATATTTCTATGCTCTCCATCGCGCCCGACGCCATGGCGGCCTCAGTTGTAGTGCCTTTGCCTGAGGACGTTGCTATGGTCTTGGCGTCTGGCCTGATTGAGGCAATTACCGGTATGCCTATCTTGTCCAATCCGGTTATATCAGAAAGGCGCGTAAGCCCAACTGTCCTGAAATAGGGGGCAATACGTTTTAGTGTTTCCTCAGGAGAGAGCGTCCTGAAAACTCCGTTGTGACATGCTTTTGGAAGGCTGTGCAATACCCCCCGGTAATTAATTGAATCACCGTTTGCGGCAGACATCAATACTCCATTTTGAGATATAGGTTTTCATCATAATAGTACAGGGAAACATCTCATCAAATCAGCAGAGCAACCCCTGCACTACTTAAGAGATTGCCCTGCCGCTTAATTACCGCAGGTGCAGAAAAAGCGCACCACGGCACTATATATGTCCTTGACACGTATTTCTACAATTTTGCCGCAGAGCGTTAACTATCCTGCCGCTCCGACTGCGGCGCCAACTCCAACACTTGCCCATGATGCCGACGAGCCACCAGCTACTTTTTCGAGGTCTTTCTCGCTTAACGAAGTTTTGCTTAAATGACCGTGATGTTCTTCTGGCACGACTTTCTTAAGCTCAGCCATTGTGAAATCAAAACCAGCGTCTTTCACCATTTTCATACGCGAGCTCTCATCTTTGACTGCTTCCACCTTGTTACGAAATGGTGCGTCGCTGCTCAACTTAAGCATAAATGACTTTGCACTTTCAACTGACATGATAACTACCTCCTGTTTTGAATGTTCTTTTTCAGCAACTACGATCCGTTGCCGTGCCCCCACGAACTATGTCTCCGCTGCCACAACGCCATCCTCCGTCTATGCAGCTACATTATCTTTTTTTGCGCACCACCGCTTAATTCACCGCTTTTGAGAGAACCTTGCTGGCATGACTTGCCTTAGCTCATCCCTATCGAAAACAAACCCCGCGTCATTTGTCAATAATAAACGCATACCTTGTCTTTAGCAACATCAATCCTGCTATAAAACGGATGACCAGCTTTTCAATCTTTGCTGCTTTGCACTTTCAACTGAAACCAGCCCCAACTCCTTTTTGAGTTAAACTAATATAGGCTACCACAAATAATGATTAAAAGTCAAATCTTCTGCCTATTCTTGTTCTTTTAGTGCCGCATGGGTGTCTGACAGCAGTTTTGCTTTGAAAGTCTCATTATTCCATGCCTTTGTGATTATCTCCTGCATGTTGTTTGCCTTAGCATTCTTTTTTGGCTTTTTTTCATGCCTCCTCATTCGTTAAGACTATTTGTAGTTTGGTCTGGCGATTCAACTTCTCATACGCTAACACATCACCATGTTCTTTTTAATCATTGTCTGAAAAACGGTTTCCATTGTTTCATAACACGTCGGATGGGCAGCCTCTTCCAACGTAAGATACGTTAGAGCTATCATCGTGAGAATCCTTAGATTGCTATAGTTCTTTTTCTGATTATAAAATGCCTCTAAATTATGTGCGGCGCTGTGAATGAGGCCTTGCAAAACTTTAAATGCGCCATCGGACAGCCTGGGGTCGCCCATGTAGTTTTCAAGCCTGCCACCCTTTCTATACTCAGGAAAATTCTCAAGCCCTATGAAGCGCAAAAACCACTCGGCCTTAAACGTATCAAATGCGGCGGTTATGCCGGAGAAATCCGCTATCAGCTCATCCATGATATTATTTCTCATCGATAAGAACAACCTTTTTGTCATGTAATGGGCACATTCATGCTCACGGCGAATAATTAACGACTTGTCTATCCAGTCATTCTCAGAAATGCCCATCTGCGCGGCTGTGCAATTGCTGTACGGGCCATCGCTTAATATTATAAATTTATCCTGATACAGCGCTACGTTAGACATCATTTCGTCAAAAACGACCGCCCACGGAATAAAGCTGTTATCTTTTTCGTAATCCGCCTGCATTCTATTTATCCTGTCCCAGTTATTATAACCAGCCACAGTCAGCGCCCCCATTGATGCAGGGATTGGATCGGGTTCGTTTTTCTGTGCAAGGCTGGCAATTATACTAATAAAATCCTCTCTTGCATATGGCATTAACACGGGGATGTGCCCGGCCAATGTCGGATGTATAATCAGGCGCAGTGCTTCGGGGTGTTTAAGCGGCAACCCGCCGGATTTAGTGTCTGGCTTTTCGCCCCTTAGAGTAACGTCTCTATATGGCTCGGTCTTGCTTATGCCGCTTTCTATCGGGAAATTCAACTGTACTAGATATTTTCTCAATACATCGAAGCAATTGCCATCATGAATCTGACTGTAATATTCTCTCCACGAGTCAATAAACAGCTCGTCTTCAAGAGGAAGTTTGGCTGGCTTGTTGTCATGATTAAAAGCCAGATTATTATAGATTATCAGCTCATCTGCAACCTTAGAGTCTGCACCGAAATGTCTGAGAGTGTTCATTCGAAAGTCTGTTGTTAAATTATTATCGGTCATCCTTAAAAACCTTCTACCTGTTGAATTTTACCGTCTATTAATTTTATAAGATGAAGCTCATCCGTCTTTAATACACCTGAGTCGTCAAAACTGTAAGACCCGCACAGACCTTTATAATCTTTCAATTTACTTATTTCCCGTGCCACCTTCGCAGGTTCGACAGTACCGGAGGTGCTGCAGGCGTTTGCTATGATTCTCACAGCGTCATAACCATTTATAGCAGATTGAGTAGGACGGTAGTTATATATATTATTGAATTTATCTATAAACACCTTAAATTCATCTGTTTTATTGTCATAATTACAAGGTACAAAAAATATTTTATCAGATAGATATTTATTTATACCAGATAAAATTGACATATCTGGCTGCGAAACAACCATCACGGGCACATCCACTTTATTTTCTTTTAATTTTGGCAGAAGTATTTGTAAATACCGCATAGAAGTAGAAACATAAACTATCGCGTCGAATTCTAAATGTGTCCACTTGTCGATAATACTGCCAAATGTTTTTGTATCGCCTATATTAAATGTCGAGCTATCGACTATTTTTATTTGATCATCGATAGCATCATAAAAACTATTTACAATATGCTTAGAAGATGGTGCGTTGACATAGACTATGGCAAGTCTTTTATATTTTTTTTTCTCAATGTACCTTATAAACATCTCTACAATATTCTTCGACTTTGGCGTGAAAGAAAAATGCATGTCGTTGCGGTCACTTGTTTCGACGGGAAAATATACGCTTGGCGTTATAGTTATTAGACCGCCAGCACTATATATGTCAATGACCTCTGACGTAACAAATGAAAACGAGTGTCCGATGACAGCCATAACATCTAAATTATCCGTTATTTCTGCGGCCAGGAGTCTTGCCTTATTCACATCGCCTGAGTCTTGTTTGTCTACAAGGTGGATTTTCCGTCCATTCAATGTATTTTCCCTGTTAATCTCATCTACGGCCATTTTAACGCCATCATACATGTCGGAACTGAATTTAAGAGTATTCCATGAACCGGCCACGACAATCGTTATATCACCTTTGCTTTTCCTTGCATGTTTTTCGCGCAATGTGGATGTGTTCGTATCTTCACATGCAAAACAAAATATTGCCGCTAATATGACTGCATATATTCTCAGTTGATTTCTTAACATTCTTAACCCCTCATAATCTTCATTTATGTTAGCTGCCGCTTTGCCAGTTGCGCAAACAGGCCATTTTTGCTCATCAACTCTTCATAATTTCCCATCTCCGCCACTGTGCCCTTATCGACAACAACGATCTTATCAGCCTTAACAATAGTGCTCAATCTATGGGCTATGACCAGCCTCGTTGCGTGAAAGTTTT
>JADFXZ010000335.1 GCA_015233265.1 Nitrospirota bacterium | reverse complement strand
ACTCCGGAGGGCAGCACAGCCGCAAGCTGCGGCATAACGTCCTTAATATTTTGCACCGTCTCTATAATATTTGCCCCGGGCTGCCGAAAAATAACCAGCATAACGGCCGGCTTTCCATCAACCACACCGGCTACACGCACGTCCTCGACTGAATCCTCTACCGTGGCCACATCGGAAAGGCGCAGAGCCATACCGTTTTGATAGGCAATAATCAGAGGCAGGTACTGCTTTGCGCCAAAGAGCTGGTCATTGGTGGTGATTTCCCATTGCTTGTCACCATCAGTGATTTGCCCCTTTGGCCGGTTGACATTCGTCCTTGCAAGCATTGCTGAGACATTGTCGAGATTTACCTTGTACTGGTTTAGCGCCGCAGGATTTAACTCGACCCTTACGGCAGGCAGCGCCCCGCCGCCTACAAACACCTGCCCTACCCCGCTCATCTGAGATATTTTTTGTTGCAGCACGCTTGAGGCAACGTCATACATGCGGGCCTTGCTTACAGTGTCCGACATGAGGGCGATGATGAGAATGGGAGCGTCAGCTGGGTTTTGTTTTCGGTACATGGGGTTAGTGGGCAGGTTTATGGGCAGGTCGCTTCTGGCTGCGTTGATTGCCGCCTGAATGTCGCGCGCCGCACCGTTGATATCCCTGTCGAGAGCAAATTGCATCGTAACGGAGGCCGAACCGCGGTTGCTTACAGAGGTCATCTCAGTGATGCCGGCAATACGCGTGAATTGCTTCTCAAGCGGGGCTGCCACTGAGGTTGCCATTGTCTCTGGGTCTGCCCCCGGAAGCCCCGCCGTTACCGATATTGTAGGGTAATCCACCTGCGGCAGCGGGGATACGGCAAGGCAGGAAAACGCTATTACACCAGCCATCACCATTGCTATTGTTATAAGCGTAGTGGCAACTGGCCGGTTTATGAATATCTCAACGAATTTCATGACGCGCCCGCTTAGCCCTTGTCAGCCGCTCGAGGTGGAGTCTCATTGGAGCCTCTGCTCAAGCGCATCGCAATCTTATCGAAGGCCAGGTAAATAACTGGCGTGGTGTAAAGGGTAAGCATCTGGCTGAGAATTAACCCTCCGATTATGGTTATGCCAAGTGGGCGTCTGAGTTCTGAGCCAACGCTGCCACCTAATGCAAGCGGCAGGGCACCCAACAGTGCCGCCATTGTGGTCATCATTATTGGACGAAATCTCAGCAGACACGCCTCATATATAGCCGCCTCAGCTGTTTTGCCATGGTGGCGCTGCCCCTCCAGTGCGAAATCCACCATCATAATCCCGTTTTTCTTTACAATCCCTATGAGCAGTATTATCCCTATGATGGCTATTACGTCAAGATCCATTCTGAATAATAAGAGAGACAACACGGCACCTACACCGGCAGAGGGCAGCGTCGATAGAATTGTCACCGGATGTATATAGCTTTCATAAAGCACTCCAAGCACAATGTATACCGTAATAAGGGCGGCCAGAATAAGCAGCGGCTCGTTAGACAGCGAGACCTTAAAGGCCTGTGCCGTGCCGTAGAAACTGCCATTAATGCTTGCCGGCAGATTCATAGCCCGCGCGGTCTCCTCTAGGGCTGTCACGGCGTCACCAAGCGATTTGCCCTGTGCCAGATTAAACGATATAGTTGTGGCTGGGAACTGCCCCTGCCGGTTGATAACTAATGGGCCTGTGGTCTGTGTGACTGTCGCTATCGAACTCAGCGGCACCTGCCCACCGCTGGTGGTGCGAATGTAGATGTCGTTTAACCCTGCAACACTGTCCTTGTATTTGTTATTAACCGCGATTACTACCCTGTACTGGTTAAGCTCGGTGAAAATTGTGGATATCTGCCTCTGGCCGTATGCGTCATCAAGCGTGTCATCGATCATCTGAGGCGTGATGCCAAAGCGCGAGGCAATGTCTCGGTTTATGGAAAGAAACAGCCGCAGTCCATCGTTTTGCCGGTCGCTGCTTACGTCTCTTAACTCTGGGCGGGCCTCAAGGGCCTTTATCATAACCGGTGCAAGGGCGTTGAGCTCATCATCGCTGGGGTCTTCTAAGGTATATTGAAACTGTGTGCGGATTATCTTGGAGTC
>JADFXZ010000334.1 GCA_015233265.1 Nitrospirota bacterium | reverse complement strand
CACAGTGTACCTGCTGCAATCGTTGCGGTTCATTCTGCCCATACGGCATAGACACGGCTGAGATAACTATGGCCGCAAGAGAAATCTTAAACAGCGTAGGGCTTGTCCAGAAGTACATGCACGAGATTATCTTTAAGGCGCAAACGCTTGGCAATAATCTTGGTATGCAGCAAAACGCAATCGTAAATGCCCTTGAGTTCGTTCAGGACGACCTCCAGGAACAGCTTGAGCGCGACGACATTAGAATTCCAATAGACGAAGAGGGTGCGGACGTGTTGTTTGTGACGCCGAGTGCGGACTTTTTTGCCTCTCCTCATATTGAATCACTCTATGGATACGCGAAGGTCTTTAACAGGGCGGCATTAGCCGGACCCTGGGGTCCCAAGGCTCCGAGGGGGGCAACTTCGGGTCGGTTATTGCCCAACAAGGACATATGGAAAAGATAAATAAAGGGGATTGGGAGGCCGCCCAGGAATTTAAAAGTGGGCGGCGAGTGTGGGCACATGTGGAGGGTGCTGTGTAACTACAGCAACACCATGTGGGGGCCGTTTGACTATCTCGACCCGAACTTCAAGAGACCACAGCACATATGCGAGCTTACGCTTGACCTGTTAAAACGCGGCGCCCTGAAGATAGATAAGTCAGCCAATGCTGAGTTTACAGTAACGATGCACGACTCATGTCAGGTATCCAGAGGTATGGAGCTGGGCGGAATTCCGGAAGGGCAGTACGAAATACCCAGAGGGGTAATACGCGGTGTCTGTGAAAGGTTCGTGGACATGCCGGCTCATACGATAAGAGAGAGGACATTCTGCTGCGGCGCCGGACAGGGACTGCTCGGCGACGACATGCTGCCTACAAGGGTAAAGGGGGCAATGCCAAGAATGCAGGCATACCATTACGCCAAACGAGAAAGCGGTGTGAACTTCGTAGCCCTGATATGCGCGATATGCAAGGCGCAGTTGAGTAAGATGTTCCCCACCTATGGTTTTCCTATGGAGGAAGTCGGCGGAGTCCATCAGCTTGTGGGCAGAGCCATTGTGCTTGGCGCAAAGGAGGGCGTGTAATGCTATTGAGGAGCTCAAAATATAGGACAGCAGCCATAGTGTTGCTTGTAGTGTTTGCCTTTGTCGCCGCTGGATGCAAGAATATAGAAAAACCGGCAGTCGGGGGCACAGGTGACTCAGCGCTTGAGTTGCCTACCGGGATAAAAATATTTCCTTGGTATCACGAAAATGGCAAGATAGCAAACAATCACATGACGTTAATGGCCAAAGGAAAAGTAAATGAGGCCAACTGCCTTCCATGCCATCAGAATCCAGATAAATTCTGCAATAAGTGTCACGATTACGTCGGTGTGCCTAAGGTCATGGCTGGCAAGACATACAAGGACATTCTGGCATTAGAGATGCCGGCCCCGGGTGTTCCTGCCCCGCCAAGCCACACGCCGATAGACACATGGAAGACTGCCCATGACGAGTCTATTATAAACGGCAAGGAGACGATAGCTACATGTGCAGGGTGCCATCCAGTTGCCGAGCAGTTCTGCAACAAATGCCACGACAACGCTGGTATAAGAAAGATAAAATACTAGGATAATAACCGGCAAAGAAGGGCAGCTTTTGTTAAGGCTGCCCTTTTTTTTGCTGACACTAACACTGATAGACGCTTTGGTGCGACACAGACTGACCGGGGGCTTTACTTTGCTGGCAGCCGTTGTTTAATATATGTGGAGTTTTGGATAAGGCCCGGTTTTAAGAGATGCAAGACAGATATAACCCAATTGCGATAGAGCAGAAGTGGCAGCGCCTCTGGCGAGACGGCGGCGTTGACTCAACGGTCCGGGATGACTCAAAACCGAAATTCTACTGCCTTGAGATGTTTCCCTACCCCTCTGGGAAGATTCATATGGGGCATATAAGAAACTACGTCATTGGAGACGTAATCACCCGATACAAGAGAATGAGGGGGTTTAACGTCCTTCACCCGATGGGCTGGGACGCCTTCGGGCTGCCTGCTGAAAATGCCGCTATACTGCACGGCACGCCAGCCTCCATGTGGACGCTTTCAAATATCGCCTATATGAAACAACAGATC
>JADFXZ010000117.1 GCA_015233265.1 Nitrospirota bacterium | reverse complement strand
CGCTTATATGTTTTGCCATTTACATGTAAAGTTGACTCATCGACATACATAGTGACTACATAATAAACTATAGAATTAGGTAATGTCAAGTATTATATTTTATATTAGTGGCTACTTGTAGACGCGTTTTACTCTAACTCCCTATTTTATTTGGTTTATATTGGCTTTTCGTCGGGAACATCCGCTTTAAGCACGTTGTGAATCAATCGGGGCATCTCTTAAATTTCATATCCCACAGCGCGACTCAAGCCACGCCTGCAAGCCCTCAGGGTCAGGCAGCTCTTGTGGAATCTCGCTTTCTTGCACACACTGCGGCAGGATTACTTTTAGAAAATTCTTTACCGAAAAGATACCAAGCTCCTCAGCGGTAAAATCCTCCGGTGGGTTTTCAACCATTAAAGTTTCTAATGTCCAAACCTCATCGGGTACTCGTACCTTTTCGTCATGGCAGCCGCCCCCTCTGACTGTCTTAGGCTGCGCCCCGCGCCCAAGTATAAACGACCGCAACTCGATGTTCGATGACTGAAGCCCCTTCATCACTATATTCTGCCCAAGCCGGTGTTTCCCCGCCGTCAACGGCGTAAAACGCGATACATTGACACCAGAGCAATACACAAACCCCGCTGCCTCAGCTGGTCTTACTATGAAATACATAAAGTCGTTTATATAGCTATATGACTTCTGTTGCATAACGAGTCGCTCCCCCTTTAATTTATTCCGGTCACATATCCCTGTGCACTACTTCTACCGCTATGTCGTATTTTTTCGAGAACTCGGCGGCCCTCTCCACGATTGCCGGTGAGCGGTGCCTCCCGCCGGTACATCCTATTCCCAGTGTAAAGGATGATTTTCCCTCTTTCTTATACATTGGGATTAAAAAGTCCATGAGGTCTTCTATCTTCACTATAAAGTCTGACGTGATGGTACTGCCAAATACATATCTCTTTACCGGTTCGTCTAACCCCGTAAGCGGACGAAGCTCGTCGACAAAGTGGGGGTTTGGCAGGAATCTCACATCGAGCATCATATCGAGGTGATGTGGTATGCCGAATTTAAACCCAAACGATATAATGGTGAATTTCAAATAGTCCGCAGACAGCCCCCCAAGTGTGGTCGTAATGTGCTGCCTCAGCGTGTGTGGGGTAAAGGCCGAGGTATCGATAATCGAATCGGCCTCGTCTCTGAGGAATTTGAGCATCTTTTGCTCCAGGGCGATGGCCTTTTCAATATTGCCCTTTGCCGCCTTTGCCAGCGGGTGCGGACGTCTGGTCTCTTTATAACGCCTGATAACGATGTCTGTCTCTGCCTCCAGATACACTAAATGCAAGGCGTAGTTGTCACGGAGCTTGCGAATTATCTTATCTATTCCTCTTAGGAAACTCTTTTCCCTGATGTCGATTCCTACGGCAATCTTTTCAGAGCGCAGGGCGGTGAGTTTTATAAAGCCATTGATAAGCGAGGAGGGCAGATTATCTACGCAAAAAAAGCCAGCGTCCTCAAGCGCCCGCAAGGTCACGGTCTTGCCGGCGCCAGACAGCCCCGTGACAATGACAAGCGAGGACTTCATTTCTCAGGCTCGATGAGACCCACGTCACCGTCTTCTATCTTATATATTACATTGATTTTGCCGCTTTGCTCGTTTGTAAATACATAGAAATCCTTATCGAGCAGGTCCATGTGCATGGCGGCCTCCTCGGCTGACATGGGCTTCATGTCGAACTTCTTTCTCTTTATGATGCTTACGCGCTCAGCCTCAGGTGCACTCAGCTGCTCATGTGCGCCCTTGCCGCCGCCCTTACGTTTTGAGGTAATCTTCTCTTTGTACTTTCTTATCTGCCTGTCAATTTTCTCCAACACCTCGTCTATCGATGCGTACATCTCGCCGGTTATGGATTCGGCCTGAATTTGTATGCCGTTTGACTTTATTACGACCTCTGCCTTGTGCCTGTATTTCTCTACGGAGAGTATGACGAGGGCGTCTGAGTCAGCACTTAAAAACTTGTCGAATTTGCCTATTTTCCCTTCGGCGTATTCCCTGATTGGGGCTGTTATGTCAAAATTCCTGCCAGTTACGTTAATGTTCATAGTAATACCTCCTCAGTAGTGTAATAACAACTGTCAACGTAAAAAAAGGCTCTGACACCCGATAAGCTACATGGGCTGCTTTTTTCTTTTCGTATGGGGTGGAATCTTTAACTCTTCCCGATACTTGGCAAGCGTCCTCCTTGCTATGTTGATGTTTTTGTTCTTGCAAAGTTCCACTATTTTTTGATCGGTCAGAGGGTTAGCACTGTCCTCCTCCTCCACTATCGTCTTTATCAAGTCCTTTACGCTGGTTGACGATACACTGCCTTCGTCACCGGAGAGGGAGCTGCTGAAGAAATATTTTAGTGGAAACATTCCATGTGAACAGGATATAAACTTGTTTGATGTCACGCGGCTGATGTTGCTTTCGTGAATGCCAATCTCCTCGGAGATTATCCTCAGATTCAACGGCCTTAGGTGTTCCACTCCCTTTTCAAAAAAGTCCATCTGATATTTCATGATGCTCTCAGTCACCCTGTAGATGGTCTTGTTTCTTTCGTCAAGGCTTCTCAGAAGCCACATAGCCGATTTATATTTATCAATCAGGTACTGCTTGTCGGTCTTGTCAAAGGTGTTTTTTTGTGTTAGCAGCTCCTTGTACATACTGCTTATTCGCAGCCGCGGGATGCTGTCATCGTTTAAAATAATGCGATACTCGTCGTCGACTTTGTCTATATATACGTCTGGCACTACGTAGGAGACCTGAACGGACGAGAACTTTCTGCCGGGCTTAGGCTCCATACCTTCGATGATGTGCAGTGCTGTGTGGACATCCTCCAGGGCCGCGTTATACTGTTTAGCTATGGCTGCAAGCCTGTTCTTTTCGATATCCTCGAGGTTGTTTTGTATTATCTTCTCTACCAGAGTCCCCCTCAGCTTCAGCGCCTTTATCTGAATAAGCAGGCATTCCTTTATATCCCGCGCGCATATGCCCATGGGGTCAAACCTCTGCACCAGGGCTATCGCCTTATTTACAATCTCCTGCGGTAGATTCAGCACGTCAACCAGCTCCTGCGTCGTGGCCTGCAAATAACCGTTTTCGTCTATATTGCCGATTATCATCTCTGCCGCTTCCTTTATCTCGTCAGAGGAGTTGGTCATGTCAAGCTGCCATTTCAGGTGCTCGGTAAGCCCTGTGGTTGTCGTTAAGAAGGTCTCAAAGCCGGGTTTATCTGTGTAACCGGAGCTAAAGTAACCCAAATCCCGCCCATCGCTTCCGCGTTCGTCGAAATAATCGTCAACCGCGTGTGTACCGATGCTGTCAGACATCACAACATCGCCCTCGATATCGCCGTTGCCGCTGTCTGATTTATCACTGTCGTTGTGAGAGTCTTCCATAGATGCTTCCGGCGTCTCATCGGCGTGTTCCTCCAGAAACGGATTTTCTATCAGCTCCTGATTTATGGCCTGAGAAAGCTCCAGCTGCGGCATCTGCAGAAGTTTTATGGCCTGCTGAAGCTGCGGCGTCAGGACAAGCTTTTGCGACAGTTTTACTTCTAATCGTGTCTCAAGTGCCATTACAGCGTGAAATCCTCTCCAAGATAGGCCTTTTTTACGGCGTAGTTGTCTATTATTTTCTGCGGCGTGCCCTCATCTAAGAGCCGCCCATGATTTATTATATATGCCCTGTCGGTAATTGAGAGCGTGTCGCGCACGTTGTGGTCGGTAATAAGAATTCCGATACCCTTGTTCTTCAGGTATGTCAGCATTTTTTTCAGATCGATAATGGCTATTGGGTCTATGCCGGTGAAGGGTTCGTCAAATAGTATGAAAACTGGATTCATAGCTATTGCCCGTGCTATCTCTGTCCTCCTCCTTTCGCCGCCTGATAGGGTATAGCCTATGCTCGAGGCCAGATGCGATATGTTGAATTCCTTAAGCAGCCGCTCAACCGTGGCGTCTATCACTGAGCTGGGCTTAGCCGCGCCATTGGCGGACAGTTCAAGGACTGCCGCGATGTTCTGGCGCACTGTCAGCTTTCTGAATATGGAGGGTTCTTGCGGCAGGTATGCAATGCCCTTTCTTGCCCGCAGATACATCGGGATAGCGCTGATGTCCTCGTTGTTTAAGGTGATTGTGCCGCTGTTTTGCTGCACAATGCCTGTTACCATATAGAAAGACGTCGTCTTACCGGCACCATTTGGCCCAAGAAGCCCTACTATCTCGCCGGTGTTTATCGACAGACTGATGTTGTCTACTACAAGTTTTTTCCCGTAGCGCTTGGTGAGCATTCTTGCCGAGAGCGTACTAACTGGTTTATCCATATTTATTTCCCCAATCATCGTGAGTTATTTCTCCTCAAGATGCACACGGCTGTTTTCAACAAACGATACATCGGTTTCGAAGAAATACTCTATCTTCGTCCCCGTCACTATATTTTTACCCTCTTTAGCCACCGGCTTTCCAGTAAATACGACGCGTTCGTTCGCGCCGTAGTACACGGCATTGTCTGAGGTTATAATCTTCTCGCCCTGAATGAGCCTGATATTGCCGGTTGCGTTAATATGGTCTATCTGCTGGTTTTTGTCCTCCGTATAGAAGACGACCATGGTATTGGCATAAAACGTGGTATCGCCTTTAACCGCCTTTACCGAGCCGTTAAATGTAGCGGTATGTTTCTTGTTGTCAGCCACAAGGGTGGCGCTTGTTACGATGAGCGGCTCATTTTTGTCGCCTTTCATAGATTTTTTAAAACTAGACCCGCCGGCGGCATCCGCAGGCTGGGTGGCCGGTTTTTTAGTTGTGGCATTATCGGGACGCGGCGCGCCCAATGCTGAAACTCCGGACAATATCACAAGTATCGCCGCTATCAAGATATTTTTTATTACCAAGTCTGCTCTTATCACTATGTTTGCCCTATTTTTTGCCTTCACCGTCAACTTACCCCCTTTTATCTGTAGACAACCGTAACGTTTCCCGACAATTGTAGCTTTTCTCCCGCGAAAGTTTCAATCGAGTTCGCCCGCACCATGACATTTTTCCCTGAGAGGACGACCTCATTAAAGGATTTCATCTGTTCGGTCTTGAAATCCCACTTTATGTCCTTCGATTTAACTACATACTCCTTGTTGTTTGCGATGACTTCACCGATTAGGTCAATAGCGTTGTGTTTGATGTCATAGAGGCCGCTTATCGCCTTCATAGTAACTTCTTTTGCGGGGACGTTGAACGCAATGTTGGTCAGCTGCGCGGTTTCGCCGGTCTTGAGGATGGAGATTCTATCTATGGCCGCCGTCCACTTAACGACCGCGTCTGAGGCGTGGATGATTGTTACATTGTCCAGATACGAATTACCGGGGACGATAGTTATCTTCTTGACGCTGTATATCTCCTGGGACGTATAGTATACGAACACGACCGTCACCGCGATCATCAAAACAACAGGGATAAACTTCCTCATTAATCATTGTATCACGAAAGGCCGTATCTTTTCAATTAAAGTCTGCCTATAGATATCATTATCCATACCAATAGGGCCGTATGTGAAAAAAGCGCTAAATAATGATTGAGTTTAATTTCCTTTCTGTGTTATTTTTTACAGATGGATCCACTAAGAGACCTGTTTTGCCTTATAGACAGGCGGCTTTCGTATATGAAGGCAGTAGCGGCGTATAAGTGGTCGCAGGGGCTGCCTATAGATGACGCGGGGCGTGAGGACATTGTTCTGCGGGATTCCCTGCTTGCCTCGGCGGATATGGGCATCGATGTGGAATCAATGAGGGAGTTTTTTCTTCTGCAGATTCAAATAGCAAAGCATGTCCAGAGCGCGTGGCACAATAAGTGGAAATCTGAGGGATTTCATCAGGACAGCCTGCCAAAGACCGACCTTGAGGTACAAATCCGCCCCATATTAAACGAAATCAGCGCTCATATCGTAAGACAAATCAAGACGGCACTGCCGCACCTGCAAAATAAGGACTGCCTAAGCCGCTGTATCGCCGCCATCCGTGCCGAGCTTAAGACCGAGTTCATAGAAGACGATATGAAACTAAGGCTGCTTGAGTCTCTCTCACGCATCAAGTCAGCCCCACACGGCTAATTCATAACCAGTATGTATTCATTTCGTACCATATTTCTATTTTGGTGCGACACACTTTTTTGGCTCGCTTGACTTATTATACAAATTAGTTGTATGATTCCAATGCGGAACAGTATTTTACCCGATTCGGTCGGCTCAATGCACAATAGGAGGACGCCGTGAATGAAAATTTTTTGAACGATTTGGCAGCCCTTTACAGCAACCCCCTTGTTAAGAATATGTTTATGGACTACTTCACCAGAATGCAGCAGGAGGGGACGCAGGCAGCAGCGAAGTTCTTTAACACGGCACCTGCTAAGAAAGACTCAATCTTCGGCATGGGGCCGGAGGTCTTTGAGAAAATGGCTGAGTTTTATTCAGGATTTGGCTTTGTATCCCAGAAGAGACACGAAGAGGTTCTGAAGGAAAACGAGGAATTAAAAAAAGAAAACGCATTCTTAAAAGAGATAGTGCAGAAGATGAACCTCAAGGTATTTGAAGAGGGCAGCAGAGGGATTCAGGACGCTTGGCAGGAGGGGCTGGCCAAACAACTTGAGCTGAGCAAGGAAATGGCAAAGACATTTTTTGACCTGTTCAAGGACATAAAGAAATAGTTGCATTAGGGCGGCTTGCGGCCTGAGAATTTATAAAAAATCAAAACTTACGAGGAGGATTTACCTATGGAAGGAACAGCATCTTTCTTCGAGTCGCTGTTGAAGG
>JADFXZ010000333.1 GCA_015233265.1 Nitrospirota bacterium | reverse complement strand
CGTTGCAGTTGCGTTGGAGACATGCCACTGTTTGCAGGTGCAGAGCAGGAGAGTGTTGTTTGCGTAGAGAGCCAAAAAGCACCTTTACAACAATGATTCCAACCCTACACCTTCAATTCACGGAGCCTTCAAAAATCACCAACTGGAAAATTACCACGCTTTGTGGGCTTTTGGAAACTTGCCCCCTCTCCACGGGGGGCAAGTTTCCTTTTAAAATTCCTTGCCCTGATAACATAAACTGCCGCGACAAACAGGGAAATGAGGCCAAGTATCAGCATAAGCTGCCTGATAAAGCCAATCATCGGTGTTGCTGAGAAGATTTGGTAGTATCTGAGGATGCACAAAAAGGCTGAGATCGTCAGCGCCCCAGAAAACATTGCAGAGGCCGGGGACGGCGCCTGAGAGTGCGCATCGGGGAGCCACGTGTGCATAGGGGCAAGGCCCATCTTCGTCCCAAAACCAACAAGGGCAAACACGAAGGCAATGCCACCCCAAAGCGGTGAGATGCCAGCCGCCCCTGCCCTAAGTGCATCGACATTGAGGCCGGCGCCGTGTATTGTCCTGCCTGCCTCTGTCATTGCCAGTACACCGATGAAGGCAAGGGCAATGCCCACCGAACATATGAAGAGATATTTCCACACAGCCTCAAGCGATTCCTTTCCCTTGTGATGCAGGATGAGCGGGGCGGTAAACAGGGTCGTTGCCTCTATAAATACCCACATAAGGCCAAGATTCCTGCTTAGAATAACACCGCTTAACGTAGCAAGTGTTAAGAGCATAGCGGGTACATACCAGTGGTTGTATTTTTCGTCGTGTGCGTCTCTTATCAGCACAGCCATCTCCGCGATAAAGACGGTGCTGTAGAGGGCTGAGGCCAGAAATAGTGTCGAGAGTATCAGAAGGAATATATAGTTCAGGCTATCAGCGCCGATTAGGGCATCAGGGGCGTTCTGCCCATATGGCAATTGAATTGTTATGACAAGATGCACCGCGGCTGCGGCTACGATTATTATCTTGTCAAAGGCGGGGGCATGGGCTGATGCCCGCGCCTTTAAGGCGATAGAGACTGCCGCAAATATCACTGGCATGACAATCAGCATGAGTTGGGCGCTCATCATCAATCCTTTAGCCTGCGCAGAAGGGTGACATCGGAGCTTTCAAACGTAGATTTCATACGGTTTAGAAAAATCCCCATAAGAAATACACCCATAAACACGTCAAGCAGGACGCCGGCCTCGACAACAAGCGGGACTTCCGCCGCAAGGGACAACGACATCATAAACACGCCGTTTTCAAGTACCAGAAATCCCATCACATGAGTAATCAGTTTTTCATTGGTTATGACGATATAAAGCCCTATGGCCACAGCCGATATGGAGATGCTAAACGTCAGGACATCGACCTCAGAACCCGCGTTTCTCAAGGCCACAGACAGGACAAACGATACGGAGATTATTACGGTAGCCACAATGAGGGAGATAAAATTATCGACATACGGCTCTGTCACCCTCTTGATGTCGAGCTTTTCGATGATATAGTGAATGAACACCGGTGTAACGGCGGCCTTGACCACAAGGGTCTCGAAAGACAGAACAAGCGTGTGACCGAGTTTCAAAGTCCCGGCGTGAGACAGGGAAAATAGAAACAGGAGAATTCCCTGGACTGACAGTATCTTTACATATGCCCCAAGTCTGCTTGTTGTGGAGATATACAGAAGTGTGACGCCAAAAAGGACAACTACGGAGTTATGAATCATTTTCGCACTCCAAGCATCAGCACGGCTAAGACGATAAGCGCCACCGATGTTGCTCCAAGTATAAACTGCGGCACATGTGTCAACCTAAGCCGCGCAATTGTGGACTCAAGAAGGCCGATTGACAGCGCTATGAGCGTGAGCATAAAGAGATACAATACAACTGCGGCAAGCGGCGAGACCCACTGTGGAATGATAATACCGGTGATGAGCGTGCCAAGCAGGGTTAGCTTTATCATATTTTCCGCACTGACAAACCCCAAATCAGGGCCGCTTGTGTCAAGCACCGTGACCTCGTGTACCATCGTCAGCTCAAGATGAGTGGTAGGGTCATCAACTTGCATCCTGCTTGTCTCCACCAGAATGTACATC
>JADFXZ010000116.1 GCA_015233265.1 Nitrospirota bacterium | reverse complement strand
ATTAAGACCAAAAGCCGGTTCAACGGCATATACAAGGGGCTTGTGATAAGACGGGTCAGCAACACAGTTATTATTAAAGACTATGCCGGCAACTGTAATGCCTTTGTTGAGCATATGCTCAAGCGACAGAAGCGTGTGATTGATTGTCCCAAGCCTGTTCGCTGACACAAGTATCGCCGGCAGCCCAAGCGCCTTTATCAAATCAGAAACGAAGAATTGCCTTGCAATCGGAACGACAAGCCCGCCTACACCCTCGACGACTGCAACGCACGAGCTGTCTATGCCGCATAATGATTTAATCAACGCCTCAACATCAATCGTCGTACCATCGAGATCCGCCGCCACAAGCGGGGCTAGTGGACTACGCAATCGAACAGGGGTTATTACGTCAAGCGATTCAGCGCTGCCAGTGATCTGCTTTAAGAAAAGGCCGTCTTTTGGAATTAGAGTCTGAGTGTCACAGCCGGTTTCGATAGGTTTTCTTACTGAGACATTAAACCCGCGCTCAAGCATTAAAATGCTCAGCATAGCGCTGACGACGGTCTTCCCCACGCCGGTATCTGTGCCAGTGATAAAGAACCCTCTCATGTCAACCTGCTATCGAGCGTAAAGATCTGCCCTGAGACACGCTTTGTATTCAGTATAAAGGCGATCACCTCTGCCGCCTCATAAGCCTCAGCAAGGGTATTAAGCACACTGTCTGACCTTGCGCGCTCAAGTGCGTTTAAATTAGCCAGCCCCATAGGTGTGGCGATATATCCGGGCATTACGGCATTTACCCTGATATTGTGCGGCGCCAGCTCCTTTGCCAGCGAAAATGTCAGGCCAAGCAGGGCGGCCTTCGAGGCACTATAGGCACATTGACCGGCAGTACCTGTTAAAGCTGAGCGTGAGGAAATATTTATAATATGCCCGCCGCCTGCCGCTATCAACAGTGGCAGCATCGCTTTAACTACCCTGAAGCAGCCGCCGAGGTTTATATCAATCACATTGTCCCACTGGTCTTCGGGGTATTTAATCAACAGCCCATCGGAGCTGACTCCGGCAGCGTTGACAATGTGGTCAAGATGCCCGTAACGTGACTCAATCAGTCTTGAGAGGGTTTCAACGTCGCCTGTCTTCCTTAAATCAGCCCTTACGGCAAGGCATTGATTGCCGAGGCCTTCTACAAATCTTTCATCCGCAGTGTTATAGTGGGCGATGACGTTAGAGTTATTTTGCAGGAGCCTGCGGCATGCCGCCATGCCAATCCCCCCCGATGCCCCCGTCACAAGAGTGACACTCACCGTATCGCCTCAGACAGGGCGCCAGCCAGATTGACGATGTCAGCTTTTTCGTGGAAGGCCGAAATAGAAATCCTTATACGCGGCTGTTTGACTGTAGGCGGCCTGATAGCAGGGGCATATATGCCTATATCGAGCAGCCGCCCCGCGATACGCAAGGTCTCAGGCGTCGAATCAAATACTATGGGAATAATTGGCGTTAATGCTTGTGTAACTGGAAATCCCTTTGATATAAGCGCACGGCGGCAGCTGATAATATTGTCATGGAGTTTCTCTACTAATTCTGTATGTGCCGTAATGTGGTCAATAGCTGCGAGTGACGCTGCCGCCGCCGAGGCGGCAAGGGCGGTTGAATATATGAAAGACCTCGCGGTATTAACCAGATAATCGCAGACTGACGACGAGGCGGCGATAAAGCCCCCGAGACTGCCCAGGGCCTTCGAGTACGTCCCCATTTGGATTATATCATCTGATGGCGTGAAGCCAAAGTGGGCAAGCGCGCCCCGGCCCTGCCCCAGAACACCGGTTGCATGGGCGTCGTCTACGTATAAAACGGCGTTATATTTGCCGCACAACAAATGAAGATCATAAATATCAGCTATGTCGCCGTCCATGCTAAACACAGATTCAGTTATGACAACCTTATGGAAACTGCGGGATTGGCGCAGCAACTCTTCCAGATGATTGAGGTCGTTGTGATTGTATATATGGCGGGCAGCGCACGAGAGCCTGCAGCCGTCAACGATGCTGGCGTGGTTGAGTGCGTCGCTGAAAATGGTGGAGTGCTCATCTGTTAATGAGGCTATTGCCCCTGTGTTTGCGGCATAGCCTGAGTTAAACAAGACGGCCTTGTCAGTGCCTTTAAATGAGGCGGTCTTACGCTCAAGCCGGGCGGCAAGGGATGTGCCGCCACTAAGAAGCCGCGATGCCCCGGCACCATAGCCGAAATCGTCAAGTGCCTGATGAGCCGCCCCGATTACCACGGGGTGTGAGGCAAGGCCAAGGTAGTCGTTGCTTGAGAAATTCAGCAGGCTTCTGCCCTCTATTTTAATCACCCTGCCTGAGGGGCAGTCTCTGTCTCTAACTGACCTGAGCAAGTCTTGTCTTTTGAGTTGTTCTATTTTTTGCTTGTAGTCCATAGGCTGCCGCGCATTATTATTTTCAAACAGAAACAGCGGGGAACAAAAACCCCAAGGGATTAAACACCATGTGTTGAGCAGCTCAATCGAGCGGTAAGCTCATAGGAGATTACTTAATAAAAAACTTAAACAATGCTACAATTTCAGCCGTTTGGCCTATCCAGAAGAGAAACATCCACTTGATTATATCGGCCTTGACATTGGCAATCTCAACTCGCAACGTACCTGCTTCTTCGGCTAAATCGGCTTTAGTGACTGAGTCCCATGATGATTTGACTTTATTAATAACATCAACTAATGCCTCAACAGGCTCGTCGCCGAACTTTTCCCTTAACACCCTCGGTATCGCTATCACACCCATGATTTAATATATCATATAACCTGATATTTGTCAAAGGGCACAGATTCAGGGCAAACGCATTTGAAATAACGGGCAGAAATTACCAATAATTTTAGCCATGACCTATGCTTTCCTAGATTCCAGCTTTCCAGACTGTGTCACAATAGAAAACCAACCACATCAAATCACTAAATAGACAGTAAAAATGATTCTTCATCTGAAATCACCCAGTCGAATCATCCTGAGCTTGTCGAAGGATTGCCGATTTATGGAGAAATGATATACAAAGGAGCATCCTTCGACAGGCTCAGGATGATTCTAATTTGCATGAACAATCTCCGGAATCTATTATGACACAGTCTGAAAAGCAGAAATCCAGGAAAACATCGGTCAGGGCAAGCGCAAATTAAAATCACGATGGATTTATGTTTGCCGCCGCTACTTAGGTTTGATATTAAGCTCGGCGAGAATTTTCCCGATTTGAGACATATCACCAACGAACACCCTTTCTGCCATGGGCCTTTTTATTTTTAGCATTGGAGTAGCGATTATACGCTCTCGCTTTGCAAGTGACGGACGCTGAAATATATCTATTATCTCAAGTTCATATTGTCCCTCGAGATATTCCTCGCAGAGTCCCTTTACATTTGCGATAGCCCTCATTGACAGCAGTGTCATGGCTGTCACATAGAGTTTCAGGTCATATTTCTTCATTTCACCAGTGGGTTGTGTCATATTTACCGGTTTCATAGTCCTGTGTTTCCATCCTGTTGTCTTATCTTTGCCTTAATATCAAGGCATGCAAGCACCTTGTCAGTGTCGGAGAGGTCTCCGATAATCTTTCTAAGCGGCTGGGGGAGGTTTCTCACCAGCGTTGGGATTGCAACTATTTGGTGTGCTTTTGCAAGTTGTGGCTGCTCCAGAAGGTCTATAACTTCAATGCTATATTGGGAGTCAAGGTGTTCTTTGCATATCATTGTCAGATTAGTGATTGCGGCGATAGATGCCGGTCTCTGACCAACCACATAAAGCTGAAAACCCCATGTTAGTTCTTTTTCCGTAGTATTTTTCAGCATAGATTCTTTAACACCTTTCTTATCCAAGGTTATTCAGATACCCGCTTTTTTGAAATCTCGGCGGTAACCTTCTCCTTTATATCTATTCTTGAACTCTCCTGTGTCAATATCAGCTAAATCTCAGCCTGGTCATTGGCAATGGCAGTCCTCAACGCCTCTATCCGGGCCTCTGCCTTTTTTCGTTTTGATTCCAATTCACGCAGCCTGCGTTGTACTCCCTGTTTTATAATGTAATCTTCCGCCCTGTCTTTTGCCTCTTGCACTATGCGTGCCGTTCCTGTGAGCACCATGCCTGAACCTATGTAAGCGTCAATAAGCTCAACTCCTTCGCTCGTTATGACGAACTCCCTTATCTGATTAGAATGGGACATTCCCCTTGCCTTGATAACATAAAGCCCTCTGGTACGCTCTCCGTTATATTCTAATGCCTTGAGCACAATCCACGTGTCCATCAGTGATGAAATACCTATATCTGTATTATCGATGTATTCACCTGATGAGGTGAGGGTAGTGAAGATGGATGTGATGTTTCGGGATTTCATTATGTCGACAAGCCGCATCATAAACACTTTCACCTCATCTGAGCTGCCAATATCGCTGTAATTCGTAATCGGGTCCATGATGCACACCGCGGGGTTGAATTCGTTAATCAGTTTGTTGATTGTAACAAGGTGGGTCTCCATGCCGAAGGAAGTCGGCCTTGACGCGATAAACCTAAGATGTCCTCCTTCAATAAAAGGTTCAAGACCAATGCCTATCGATCTGGCGTTTCTGATTATCTGGTGCTGTGACTCCTCCGATGCGACATACAGGCAGCGCTGCCCCGTTTGGCATGCCGATTTCGCAAGGTGTACAGCTAAACTCGTCTTTCCCGTGCCTGCCGTGCCAGATACCAGTATTGAACTCCCGCGAAAATAGCCCTTTCCATCCATCATTGTATCGAGTCTGGCAATGCCGGTTGATATATGTTCAGTGGATGCTTTGAACTCAAGGCCAAGCGATGTGACAGGCAGTACCGAGATGCCGGTTGTGTCTATAAGAAAAGGATACTCATTGGCACCGTGAGATGAGCCTCGATACTTGACGACACGCAGGCGGCGGGTTGACCTCTGCCCGTCTACCCTGTGGTCAAGGAGGATTACGCAATCGGCAACGTACTCTTCAATACCGTGGCGGGTGAGCACACCATCACCTCTTTCAGCGGTTACAACAGCGGTAACTCCTTTTTCTTTCAGCCATTTGAAGAGCCTTCTTAATTCCGTTCTTAGAACATGGTGCTCCTGCACGCCCGCAAAGAGCGCCTCTATGGTGTCGAGGACTACGCGTTTGGCGTCAACTGAGGCAATTGCGTGCCCAAGCCTGATAAACAGACCTTCCAAGTCGAATTCTCCAGTAACCTGAAAGTCGTTGCGGACTACATAAACGTAATCGAGTGCAATCTTTTTGCTTTTTATCATGGAGTTGAGATCAAAACCAAGAGACTCAACATTTGTAATGATATCTTTCTCCGTCTCTTCAAATGAGAGAAAGACGCCCGGCTCATTATATTCATTAGCCCCATGAACAAGGAACTCCATTGCCATGAGTGTCTTACCGCACCCAACATTGCCGCATACCAGCGTAGGACGGCCTTTTGGAAGCCCTCCTGTAATCTCGTCAAGTCCATGAATGCCTGTCAAAGACTTCTGCAATTTAGATTTCTGTATATCGGCATTGATTTTCTTACTCATCAAGCTGCCTCCTTTCGATTACAAATCAGTTTCACCTATGTTCGATCAATTCACACCAATGCTGTCATGCGATGCCTGTGGTGTCAACCTTAGGCAGCACTATGGTAAAGGCGGCTCCTTTGTCTGTGTTTTCGGCATAGAGTTTGCCGGACATGCTTGATTCTATTATAGTTTTCGACATATACAGGCCAATTCCGGTGCCAGCAGCTCCCTTGGTCGTAAAATATTGGGTGAATAGCTTATCAAGTATGTCCGCAGGCATGCCGCCGGCATTGTCTTGAATTCTGATAGTGATGTCATCTTTGTTCTTTGTAGTATGAATTTCGATTAAGCCGCGTTGCCCTGGCTTGAGCAAACCCTTAGACCTTGCCGAGACTATAGCGTCTTTAGCGTTTACTATTAAAATTAACAGTACCTGCTTTATCTCATTAGGGTAGCCAATGATGTATAAAAATCCATACTCACAGCCTTTGAGCTTTTTGCAATCCTCTAACTCAATCTCATGCGAGGAACACTTGCATGCGTACTTGAAATCGATGCTCAAGTGTTTCATCTCAGCGCTTAGTATAGACAATACCGAATTGACTATCATACTTACATCGATGCGTATCTTCCGTTTCGTGGGTTTAAAGAAATCACTAAAATCTGAGATAGTATCTGCCATAAAATTAATCAGCTCCAGCCCGGAGCTCACGGTGTTGTTTATATATTGTTCGTCGACTTGCTGGAATAAGAATGCCTCCTTCAAGTCTTGAATAATAAGACCAAGACTGTTAAGGGGCTGCCTCCACTGGTGCGCGATTGAGCCAATCATCTCACCGAGAGCTGCCATCTTGCTTTTTTGAATCAGCATAGTCTCCTGCAGCTGACGCCTTTGAACCTCTTCGATGACTCTTTGCTCCAGGTTCTTATTCAGGTCGGTTATTTCATTATGAAGCCGCTTTCTTTCTGTTATATCCCTGAGAGAAGCTAAAACATGCGGCTCTTGTTCCCATTCTATCTCTACTAGCCGCAATTCTACCACTGCTACATTGCCATTTGCGTGTATAATCTCTATTTCGGATGTGTCAGCCGTAACGGCGAAAACGCCCAAATATTCACCTATCAGCCGGTCAGATTCCTTGCCAAACATTTGCTCGGCGGCAGGATTAGCAAAACATATCCATCCCTCCATATCTAGTATCAAAATACCGTCGGCATTTTTTTCGACCATCTGATAGAAACGTGACTCACAGGATTCTTTCAGCGCCAGCATCATGCGATTCCGCTCAATAGAATATTCAATGGAGC
>JADFXZ010000332.1 GCA_015233265.1 Nitrospirota bacterium | reverse complement strand
TGATATAATCATCGGCACCCATCTCGAGGCCAAGCACCTTGTCAAACTCCTCGGACTTGGACGTGACCATGATAATTGGAACCGTGGCCGTGTCATCAGAGGACTTGAGGGTCTTACAGAGGTCTATTCCCTGAATCCCGGGCAGCATCAGATCAAGAATTATCAGGTCAAACTGCTGCTGCCTGATCTTATTAAGCCCGTCCTCACCATTAAAAGACGACGTGACATGAAACCCCTCTTTCGTAAGGTTATACGATATAAGCTCCACAATGTCTTTTTCGTCGTCGACGACGATGATCTTTTTCTTCATAATGTTATCCCTGTATTAGTGTCACACAAAACAGCAGTTTTTTGCAAACCGGCAAGGAAGCGGGGCACTGAAAGGCATCATACGCGGGACAAAAAAACACCCTTATTATCTCACACTGATGAGGCTAATCTTCACTCGATAATGATAAGGCCGATGTATCAGCCCAAATCTTTATGTTGTCACCGGTATTCATAGCCTTCATAAAATCATAAAACTTCAGAGTCTCGTCCCTGTCGATAAGAGGAAACACAGGGGAGGAGCAGTGGGCGGCGATGACCGTTACCCCGCAGGAAATCGGCTTGATTAATAGGCCAAACCTGTCGAGGTCATTTGATGGGTTGAGCCTGCTCCCGTCAATATCACGCACCCCTTCGGGGAAAGAATACTCTGGGCCGATGTGACACAGCAGAGGCAATTTCGCATCGGCAAGAGCCTTATAAAACTCATCGTGGCTGCCCTCAACGTGGATGTGCTGAACCGAAGGTATCCACTTCATTAGCACGGCGTCGGTTTCGTTTATCACGTAATCAAGCTCAGTTTTCCAGTTTATTCTGTTTGGATTGACCGACGCGCCAAAGTAAAAGCGCTTCTTTATCCCTTGTCTATCAAGCGCTTCGTTGAACAGCTTTACTTTTTCAGACAAATAGCGGTTTGAGACGTAGAGCGTGGTTATATCGTCCAAACGCTCATGGGTGACATGGTCATAAGGGGCGTCCATTGCAAGCAAAACTATGCTGTCGATTTCAGTGGATTCTGCGAGGGTTTTGCCAATAAAGGCGAAATAATCGGCGGCCTTAATCGCCTGCGAACCATCAGGTTTGACACCGGAACTTTTCAAATCATGCTCAATCATCGCATATAAGATTCTCGTAAACCAGTTCGGGCTGTTGTCCGGGTTGAAGTACACATCCTCGTCAACCTTATTAATGTCCTTGCCGTTACCAACGACATGACAGTGCATGTCGATTCTCTCGAATGGCTGCATGTTTCCTCCCATGTGTAAATTATAATGTAACGTAACCGGTTTACAGGTCTTTAATCAAGTCCGCAACTACCGCAAGCTGCTCCTTAGCCGCCTGATTGAATTTGTACCAGTGAGTGTATTTCAAGGTATTTTCGTCTTTAAACTCAACTTTCAACCCGTTCTTTTGCAGGGCATCGTTAATCCACGTATTACTGTCGTAAGCAGGAACGGATTCATTGTTACAGGAATTCTTTACTAATGTGGCAATAGCGCCAATCCTGCTGTTGAAATCGTCTGCGTTGATGATGCTGCCGCTGTATATATTAGCGACATTAGACCATTTTGGCCCTTTTGCTGTGAATTGAGAAAGGCTCTCATAGATTTTTTGTACCGCGTCTAACGCCCTGACCCCGTTGACCATTTGTCGGTCGGCTCTAGCCAACCGGTGGTCTGTCCATGTCTCGGAAATAACGTCAGGGGAATGCCCTGCATTGGCGTGACCGATATGTGGAGCTAAATTCTTTACGAAGTCATACCACGGGTATACCGCATTCCAGTCTTCCTGCATTCCTGTAAAATTCTGATGAGACCATGTGTCAGCGAATGTGTGTAAGGCTATCCCTATACGGTAGGGGTCTTTGCTGTCAAGTGCCTTTTTTAGTAATTTATTGGCATTTTGAGAATTTGGTGTAGTGCTATATGGGTTTTTCTTACTCACACCATCGTTCACTATTGTTACATTATTATCTCCTGGCAGAAAATGAAAAGGCATGTAAACAAACTTCGAGAGTGTTTACTTAAAGATACATAGGAATTTTTGCTGATAGGCGTGGAAAGATTCAGGGGTGGTTAGTGCCAGC
>JADFXZ010000331.1:505-2143 GCA_015233265.1 Nitrospirota bacterium | reverse complement strand
ATCAGCGGTGTGAAATCCGTGAAGAGCCTCCTTGTGGTGAAAGAGGCGGTGGAAGAGAAAAAAAGTTCTCACTCAGCACTTAATTAACATGATTAACTGCGGCTAAAGTACCGGCCGCATAATCAAAAACGTAAAAAGGAGAAACGCGATGAGCTCATGCACAAAAGACAAAGCAGAAGGCAAATGTCACGAATCGAAAGATAACATCAAGGATATGACAGGGAAACACGCAGATAGTCCCAAGGCAGAGGTTAAAGACAAACATGCAACAGACAAGGTTAAGGGAAGTTAATCTGTAGAGTTTTTATCACGCATTGTCATGTCCTTTGCGAAACGGACGGGCTTTAAGCGGGAGCTGACCTGATGCACCCTTCCGTTTCTCATATGCTGGACTTGCTTGATGGAAAAGGACATATTTACCGCACATAATGCCCACAGCCGTAAGGGTTGTGGATTACAAGTTAAAAGGAGAAATGCTATGAACTCAGGAACAAAAGACGAAGTAGAAGGCAAATATCACGAAGCAACCGGTAAGATCAAGGAAATGGCAGGGAAACTCACTGATAATCCAAAGTTAAAGGCTGAAGGCAAAGACGAGAAGACAGCTGGCAAGGTTCAGAATAAGCTCGGGGAAATCAAAAAGGTAATGGGAAGTTAAAGCGTAGGGTTTCTATCGAGCATTGTCATGTCATTTGTGAGACGGAATGGCTTTAAGCGGGAGCTGACCTGACGCACCATTTCGTTTCGCAGATGCTCAACTTGCCAGATAGAAAAGGCACATATTTACCGTACATAATGCCCACAGCCGCAGCTGTTTGGGATTACGAGTTAAAAGGAGGTTGTTTATGCTTGAAACAATAATAGTTATCCTCGTGGTATTCTGGCTGTTGGGATTGATAACCAGTTACACTATGGGCGGGTTCATACATATTTTGCTCGTCGTAGCAGTCATAGTGTTGATTCTGCGTCTAGTGGGGCGAAGATGACCACGCCGCGTAATTGTGACGCTTAGGGCATTTATGAACGTATGGCAACATAAATAATTTAACAGGAGGAAGTTAGAATGAAAAAGCTCATTGCTTCAGTGGTAACAACAGTGATACTAACAGTGTTCTGTGTTTCAGCTTATGCGGATAGGGATGGTCATCACCACAAGAAATCATGGAACAAGAACCGCCACTACAATAGAAGCGGCAACAGCAATGGCGCCCATGGTAACCAGTACCCAAATACGAACCCCGGCATGAACCCAGGTATGACCCCAGGAATGCCCTCCCCTGTCGGGATGTCCCCAGGTTTGAACGCCCCCGGCGGGATGAACCCCGGTATGCCCCCACAAGGAGCCATGAACCCAAGAAGATAGTGAGGGAAAAGTAAAGTTATAAAAGGATGTTCTCATGGCAATATAAACAATTTAACAGGAGGTATTAAGATGAAAAGGATAATTGCTTTAATAGCAGCCACAGTGATACTAACGGTGTTCTGTGTTTCCGCTTACGCGGATAACTATAGCCATCACCACAGGAAATACTGGCATAAGCACTACCACCATAGAGGCCTCCACCATAGGGCACCTGTAGTAGTAATTTCCTCCGGCCCTGGTATAAACGCCGCAATTGGAATCAACCCTGGCATGAA
>JADFXZ010000331.1:0-482 GCA_015233265.1 Nitrospirota bacterium | reverse complement strand
CCGCCCCCAATGGGCATGAACACAGGTATGCACCCTGGGAGATAGCAAGGAAACAGTAAAGTTTTCAAAGGATGTGCTCATAGCAGCACAATCTATTTCATAGGAGGTACTAAAGATGAAAAGGATAATGGCTTTAATAGTAGCCACAGTGATACTGACAGTCTTGTGCGTTGCAGCTTATGCGGATAACAATGGCCATCACCACGGGAAATACTGGCACAAGCGCTACCAGCATAGGGGCCTCCACCATAAAGGCCGCCACGGTTACAAGCATAGCGGCCCTGCCTCAAATGCCCCTGGCATGAACCATCCAGGAGAGACGAACGCCCCTCGGTGACATCACCCTTGGGAGAGAGAAAAGTAAAGTTTTCAAAGAATGTTCTCATGCAAAGTGCAGATGACACAGTGCGGGTGTGTTTCCCTGGTATTGAAAGAAGCGTACCCGCCATGCGCTCAGATGTTGCAGTGTAGTGTCGGGCGGT
>JADFXZ010000330.1 GCA_015233265.1 Nitrospirota bacterium | reverse complement strand
GGTTAAAGGGCGATGTCGTTACTGCTGTCAGGAGGCTGATAAGCGGCAAACCCTATGATGTCTCTATGGGCAGGATAAAGACCCCTTGGGGGCAGAGATATTTTATCGAAATGGCCGGTGCGGGGCTCGACGCCGCGGCGGTCTATGGCCTTAACAGGCGCATCAAGGTCTATGCCGGCGCTGGCGCTTATATTCTCAGCGGGATAAACTGCATAGTTAATGAAAGTTTTCAACGCATGACAGTCTCAGTAAATGGTAGCGTTATTGCCTGCAATACGGTTATACTAAGTAACGGTGCGTGTTATGGGGGCAATATACGAATGGCCCCGCAAGCGGATATCAGGCAGCCAAGTCTCTACGCCACAGTGTTCCGGTATGGCCACCGGCTCGAGATGTTTGCAGCCGTTGCCGATGTATTTAGAGGCAGACACGCCTCGGGGAAATCTAAATATGTGGAGCATATTGAATTTAGAGAAATGGCGATAGAGACAGATTCATTTCATATTCATGTCGATGGGGATTACTTCAGCCGGACGCCCGCGGAGGTGGACATAGTTGAGCGGGCACTGAGGCTCGTTTATTGAAATGGATAAGATACTGATAATCATACCGGCCTTTAACGAGGAGAAATCAATAGGGATGGTGATAGATAAGATTCACAAAGCTGCGCCTGAGGTGGACATTCTTGTAGTGAGCGACGGCTCTACTGACGCTACGGTGGCAATTTCCAGGGGGCTTGGCGCCCATGTCATTAACCACGCGTTTAATCTTGGATATGGCGGGGCACTACAGTCCGGGTTTCGATTTGCCCTCAAGAAACACTATGATGTGGTGATCACTATGGACGCGGATGGCCAGCATGACCCTGCGTATATCATAAATCTGTTAGAGGCGAGGGCGGGGCACGGTGCAAACGTTGTCATTGGAACTCGCTTTCTGGAAAGTGATTACAAGACTGGTATATTCAAAAGGGCAGGGATCTTCCTATTCTCCACCATAATTCGCATATATACTGGAAAGACTATGACAGACCCTACATCGGGGTTTCAGCTCATCGATAAGGCTGTGTTGACATATCTGTCGCACGGGGACAACTTTCCCCTTGACTACCCGGATGCCAATGTTATTATGCTTCTGCATAAGAAGAAATTTATAATCGCCGAGACGCCCGTTAAGATGTTTGACCGCACGGACGGTGTATCGATGCACAGCGGGATTAAGCCGCTGATATATATGATACGCATGTTTCTTGCGATAATTATGGTAGTGCTAAGGAGAGATTGACAATATGCAAGGGCTTAGGGCGATATGTCATTAGGGGCACGCGTATTTATATTTGTGACTGGCCTTTTGATCTTTTTTATTATATTTGAGCTGGTCAGAAGGAGAAGGTTCAGAGAAGACCTGTCGATTTTATGGTTTGCCGTGAGTCTCTTGATAATCGGAGGGGCGTTTGCTGATAAGTTTATAAACGCCCTGGCACGTTTTATGGGTGTGGGCTACCCGCCAATTGTGATAATTATCTTTCTGATTTTGATACTGATAGTGTCCTTGATGTATTTTTCTATGTTAATCTCAGAATTAAAAAGCCGCATTAAAGAACTTACGCAAAAACTTGCATTTATCGAGTATGAACTTGATAATAAGAGGGAGAAATAATTGTGGAGGGCAGGGCGGTTTAACATGAAATACCTTGAGCACTTTAATGTTTTAAATATAACGCTCGTCCTTGCGATTGTATTCATGGGGATTTACGAATATCATGATTACAGAGCGAACGAAAAAATCAAGGTAGCTCCAAATAAAAAGATGAGACTCGATACCGGTGAGGTAAAACTCGACGATGCAAGGAAACTCCTTCCACGTGGCGATTATATGGTGGTAACGGAGAAAAATCTCTTTCATCCGGAGCGAAGACCTGTGCAAACTCAGGCTGAGCTTCCACCTGCGGATTTCGTCGTCTATGGCACGATTGTAGGCAGCACCAAAGCCGCCTTCGTAGAAGACAAGAAAAGCCCCTACAATACCCCGGGCAGGGGACAAAGACAGCGAACTCTCCATGAGGGAGATGCCGTAAGTGGCTATAAGGTCAAAAGGCCAGTCACAAATATAAATACGCGTGCCCCTAATGACATATCGCCCTA
>JADFXZ010000329.1 GCA_015233265.1 Nitrospirota bacterium | reverse complement strand
CAAGAAGATTATTCATATCCGCAAAACTCACGTTTTCGCCGTTTCTCTTTCTCACTGTCATCGCGCGAGACTCCATCTCCTTATCGCCTATCAAAATGGCATAGGGGATTTTCTTTATCGACGACTGCCTTATCTTATAGCCTATCTTCTCATCTCCAAAGTCGGTCTCAACCCTGACTCCGGCTTTTGTAAGATGTGCGGCGGTCTCCTTTGCAAACTCCGCCTGCCTTTCAGATATTGTAAGGATAGAGACCTGCACCGGTGAAAGCCAAAGTGGAAACGCACCAGCGTAATGCTCGACAAGTATGCCAAAAAATCTCTCCAAAGACCCCATCAACGCCCGGTGTATCATTATCGGCATATGCTCCTTGTCCTCTGAGGCGCGGTAGGTGACGTCAAAACGCTCAGGAAGATTGAAGTCCACCTGGATTGTGCTGCACTGCCACTGCCGGTTTAAGGAATCCTTCACCTTTATGTCGATTTTCGGGCCATAGAAGACACCCTCGCCGGGGTCGGTCTCATATTTAAGCCCCTTGGCCTGCAGCGCGTTTCTAAGCGCCCCTGTGGCAATATCCCAGTTATCGAGCGTCCCTACGTATTTCTCCGGCCTTGTGGACAGATATATGTCGTATTTCTCAAACCCAAATGTCCTCAGCACATAGAGCGTAAAGTCCAGCACGTCCATTATTTCACTCTCTATCTGGTCTATGCGGCAAAATATATGGGCGTCGTCCTGAGTAAACCCCCGAACACGCAAAAGCCCGTGCAACGCCCCTGATCGCTCATACCTGTAGACCGTGCCAAGCTCCGCGTATTTAATGGGCAGGTCCCTGTAACTTCTCAGGGCACTCTTGTAAACCGCGATGTGAAACGGGCAGTTCATCGGCTTAATCTCATAGTCTGCACCGTCGATGTCCATTGGCGTGTACATGCTGTCCTTATAAAAGTCAACGTGTCCACTCTTTTTCCACAGATCAATCTTTGCTATGTGTGGTGTATAGAGAAGTTTATATCCAGCCGTAATGTGCTCTTGCCGCCAGAAGTCCTCGATGGTCTTTCTGATAATAGCCCCGTTAGGGTGCCACAGAATGAGGCCAGCGCCAATGTCGTCGTTCATGCTAAAGAGATCTAGCTCCTTGCCAAGCCTTCTGTGGTCGCGGCGTTTGACCTCTTCAAGAAACTCTATGTGGCGCTTTAGGTCTTCCTGTGTGGCAAAGGCTGTTCCATAGATGCGCTGAAGCATCTTATTTTTTTCGTCGCCGCGCCAATATGCCCCGGCAGATTTAAGCAGCTTGAAGGCGGCAATTGAAGCGGTGGAAGGCACATGCGGCCCGCGGCATAGGTCTACAAAGCCGCCCTCTTCGTATAGGCTGACCTCATCGGCCTCAATTGCCTCGATTATCTCTACCTTATAGTTCTCGCCCATTGATTTAAATAACTCAATTGCCTCGCCCTTAGAGACGGTTTTGCGTTTAAAGGGATTATTTCGTTTGACTAACTTATGCATAGCCTTTTCTATAGCCGACAGGTCGTCGGGGGTAAATGGCGTGTCTATATCGAAATCATAGTAAAAACCATCGTCTGTGGAAGGGCCGATTGTCACCTTTACGTCTGGGTATAGTTCTCTCACGGCATGTGCCATTATATGCGACGTGCTGTGGCGGCAGATTGCAAGCCCCTCCGGAGACTCAATGGTAACGGCGGTCAACTGCCCAGTGTCTTTTATTTCGGAGATTGATGCGATGTCAAACAAATTCCCGTCTGCGTCACTGAGGGCCAGGGCCTTTACCTTTTTTAGTCTCTTGAGGACATCATCCGCCCCTGCGTCAACAACTTCACCTTCAATGTTAATTACGATACTATCCACCTCTCTTTATTTTATTACGTTTGATAATAACCTATATGCGGAGAAGATTTCAATACCATAGTTGAAATCGTCCGTTTATTTAAAAATATTGTCCCCATCCCGAGGGGAATCAAGGAAAGCATCAACCGCGTATGGTGCGATGCGTTTACCCTGGTGCTGAGTTGCCCAGGGCGATATGAATTATTATTCACAATATGGTATAATACAGGTGATAGTATATTATGATATGGCAGCGCTTGAGCGCGGTAGATAACTTTAGGAGGATATGATGGCCATAGGGACGA
>JADFXZ010000328.1:498-2152 GCA_015233265.1 Nitrospirota bacterium | reverse complement strand
TCGAAGACACAAGACACTCGGTAAAACTCTTGAACTATTATGAGATTTCCCGCCCAATGATAAGCTACTGGAGGGAAAAGGAAAAGGTAAAGTCAAAGGTAATACTAGAAAAGCTGCACGCAGGCTACACAGTAGCCCTGATAACGGACGCGGGCACACCAGGCATCTCTGACCCCGGAGAGGTTCTGATTCGCGACGCGATAGACGAGGGGATAGAGATATATCCTATACCCGGGCCAAGCTCCTCGATAGCGGCGCTATCAGTGTGCGGCCTATCTACACGCAGGTTCTTATTCGTAGGCTTCGTATCGCCCAAAACCCTCCAGAGAAAGAAGGATTTAGATGGGCTGCGGGTGCAGCGGCACACGCTTGTGTTTTATGAATCCCCGCATAGGATACTGAATTTTCTCGATGATTTATTGGAGGTCTTTGGCAACAGGAGGATTGCCATTTGCCACGAGCTGACGAAACTCCACGAAAGTACGCTGCGCGGGAGTGTCTCAGAGATTATTGAGCACCTGCAGGAGTCAAAGATAGCCGGTGAGTATGTGGTAGTCGTAGAGGGGCTTAAAGAGACCGGGCTGAGCATGGGGGATGCCTTAAATGAAATAGGGCAGTTAATAGAGGGCGGCATGAGGCGCAAGGACGCCGTTGAGGAGATTGCAACGGCAACCGGCATCAGCAAAAAGATACTCTACAAGGAGAGCATAGAGGGACAAGTGAATAGAAATGGAGCAGAAGATGATTAACATAGGGGTACTTGCCTCGGGCAGAGGCTCAAATTTTCAGTCTATAATAGATTCTATTGACAGGGGCGGCCTTGCCGCCAAAGCTGCCTGCCTGATTACAGACAACCCGGAGGCATATGCCATAGAGCGGGCAAAGAGGCATAATATCCCGCATGTATATATAAATCCCGCGGCGTTTAAAAGCAAGGCGCTATTTTATCAGCGCATAGCCGATGAGTTAAATGCCTTTGGCGTAGAGCTGGTTGTGCTTGCCGGTTTTATGCGTGTTGTGAAGCGGCCGCTCATTGAAGCCTTCCCAATGCGCGTCATGAACATTCATCCTGCCCTCTTACCCGCATTTAAGGGGCTTCACGCACAGCGCCAGGCGCTTGAGTATGGGGTAAAGATTGCAGGGTGCACGGTACATTTTGTTGACGAAGGCGTGGACACAGGCCCGATAATATTACAAGAGGCCGTACCAGTGCTGCCAGATGACTCTGAGGACTCACTATCAGCAAGGATATTAGAGTGTGAACACCGCATGTATCCCCTTGCAATTAAACTATACGCGGAAGGGAAACTCAAGGTCTCGGGCAATCGGGTAAAGATAGCAACAGTGATGCCAATTTTGTGATGAAATATGTTACGCTAAGCACAAGTTAAGATATGATAGAAGATATACTATTAAAGGCGCTTGCAGCGCTGGGGATTGAAACGGACTTTGTCGAGGTCTCACTTCCAAAACACGACTCTCTTGGGGATATTTCTACGCCGGTTGCGATGCTGCTTGCAAAGAAGCTCAAGAAAAACCCTGCGGCAATCGCCGATTCTATTATTGCGGCATTAAACGAGCCGGATATATTTGAATCCATAGAGAAGGCCGGGGCGGGGTTTATCAATTTCAGATTCAAGCCGTCCTATCTGCA
>JADFXZ010000328.1:0-336 GCA_015233265.1 Nitrospirota bacterium | reverse complement strand
CGGTTGCTAATTTGCTCACCGCAGCCGGATATTGCGTCGAGAGGGAATTCTACATTAATGACGCCGGAAGGCAGGTGAAACTGCTTGGCGAGTCGCTCTTCTGCCGCTACAAAGAGCGCGCGAACTTGCCCTGTGATTTCCCCGAAGACGGCTACCGCGGCGACTATGTCGATGCGTTGGCGCAGGAGATTGCCAAAGAGCATGGAGAGAAATTCTCCACAGCCAGATTTGCCGAAGTATATGATTTTTTCATTGATTACGCTTATAAGGCGATGCTTGAAGAGATAAAACACGACCTATCAGACTTTGGCGTCGAATTCGACAGGTGGCAATCCG
>JADFXZ010000327.1 GCA_015233265.1 Nitrospirota bacterium | reverse complement strand
TTTAACTAAGAAATATATGTGTTTGTCAAGAAAATTAATTGACTTTTGCGCCCTCTTTTGATAGGATTCACTATGATTTCGCTGAGAAAGACGCGGCTTTTAAATTTCACACAGCTCTATCGCATAGGGCAGCCGTATAAAACCGGCGCTGTGGTATTACCTGTCGATGAGATCAACTTCACGCCATCTGCGGCAATAGAAGGCATGACACTGACCACCCTCGACTCTGGCATCGCCCTCACCATTTCACTATCACCGCAGGACAGGGTCTACGGGCTTGGGCAGACTGTCGGCCCGCTTAATAAACGGGGAAAGAAATACCGCTTATACACAACCGACGACCCTGTTCACACACCAGATAAAGAAAATCTATATGGCAGCCATCCCTTTGTAATGATTGGTTCAAAAAGTCCATACGGGCTGAGCATCGACTATCCAGCCGAGATTTGCCTTGACATCGGATTCACAGACCATAACGTGATTGAGATAACGATACCGTCTTATGATGCCGATATCTATCTGTTCAGGGCGCAGGGACATACGCTGACATTTAAGGACATAGTGAAGGAGTTTTTACTGCTTACCGGAGCGCCTTATGTACCGCCTAAGTGGGCGTTTGGCTATCAACAATCGAGATGGAGCTATCCAGACGCCAGGTCAATTGCGCAGTTAGCCGAGCGCTTCAGGAAAGAGGACATCCCCTGCGACGCCATTTATATGGATATCGACTATATGGACAATTTTAAGGTATTTACTGTCGATTATAATAAATTCCCTGACTTCGCGGCATTTACCGGCAAGTTGAAACAAGACGGCTTCAGGCTCATACCTATTATAGACCCGGGTGTTAAAATACAAGACGGCTATGATGTCTACGAAGAGGGCAAGCACAAGGGATTCTTTTGTACGACAAAAGACGGAAGTCTGTTTCAGGCGGCAGTGTGGCCCGGGCTTACGCATCTGCCCGATTTCGTAAACCCTGATGCAAGGCGCTGGTGGGGCAGTCTCTGCAAGAGATTTCTCGACATGGGCATAGAGGGTTTCTGGCTCGATATGAACGAACCATCCATATTCTATACGCCAGAGGCAATGGCGGCGGTCTTTGATTTAGTTTCTGAGATGAGGAATAACCCTGAAATCCCTAAACGCTGTCTTCAGGATATGCTCAATAACCTCTCAAATCACCGCTCATACTTTCACTCGTTGCACCATAGGACACCATCTGGGGCACGCATAAGCAACGACAAGCTCCACAATCTCTACGGCACGCTTATGGCCGAGGCCGTAGCGGATGCCTTTATGGAAAACATGCCGGGCAGGCGGTATTTCCTTCTGTCAAGGAGCAGCTCAGCCGGGCTTGCCCGCACAGCAGCCATATGGACTGGAGATAATATGAGCTGGTGGGAGCATATGCTGTCAAATATCAGGATGCTGATGTCGCTAAACATGACCGGCATATTCTACAACGGCGCTGATATTGGCGGCTTTGGCTGTGACGTCTCACCGGAGCTTATGCTCAGATGGATGCAGCTTGGAGTGTTTTGTCCCCTGTGCCGCAATCACTCGGCCTTTGGCACGCGCCGTCAGGAGCCGTGGGCCTTCGATGCTCAAACGCTTAATTGCCTGCGCGATACGATCAAACTCAGATATGCCCTTATCCCATGCAGCTACTCTGAGTTTATGCGCTGTGCAGCCGATCTAACGCCGTTTATCAGACCCGTGATGTTCGACTTTGACTGCCCCTTCGATGTAGAGGACCAGTTCATGTACGGCGATTCAATAATGGCGGCCCCAATCCATCAGCCCAATGCCACGGGCAGATATGTCATGCTGCCTCAGTCAAGCTGGTTACTGTGCCAAGCGCTCACTCACGACAATTGGGCAGTGTCGGCACTGCCGCCCGGAGTTCACTACATCGAGTGTCCGCTTAATACAACCGCGTTTTTTATAAAGGAAAACTCGATAGCAATCCTGTCTGAGCCGATGAGTTATGTTGGGCAGCGGGAAATCGAAACTCTGAGGGCGGTTGCCTTTGTCACACAGACGGCCCGCTTTACATACTATGAAGACGACGGACTGACGTATGACTACAAAAAAGGTGTCTATTGCACACTTCGTATTGAAATCACTAACACTAACGGCCAGTATTATATTAAG
>JADFXZ010000326.1:847-2161 GCA_015233265.1 Nitrospirota bacterium | reverse complement strand
AACCCCGGACGATTTACCCGAGCGGTTTTTCGATACGAAACAACGGACCGCGGGTGTCTCGGCAAGTAGTTCTCAGTATAGGATGTCCCCCGAGGGGATTGACTTACAGGCGCACCTCGATGATATAGAGACATCGTTCATTATCCAGGCCCTCGACATCTCCGGCGGCGTCAAGAGCAAGGCGGCGGCACTGCTGGGACTTAACAGGACTACATTCTTAGAGAAACTCAAGAAAAAGGGACTTGACACTAAGTTAAACGAACCGCCAATTCCGTAACCCCCAAAGCGCCCAAAAACGTCAATTTACTGACATTCGGTGCAATAATACCTTTAAATTAAGCGTTTATGCTCTGGTATGTTTTTTGCTAGTATATTGCTATGACGTGTGTGGCTCAGAGGTAATATTGTGAAAATCGGAAGTCTGGCAACAGTGGCACTGTTAGTTATATCGCTGCTTGTCTCAGCTAGGGTTGATGCTGTCAACATTAAGGCACTGAGCAGCCCTGAGCTAAAGCAGGCGTGGCTGTTATTTGAGATGGGCAACTACAAGCGCGCCGATGAGGCTCTGAAGTCGTGTTATTTGAAAACTACCGAGGACGGCGCAACCTGTAGTTTTCTCCATGCAAGGATCCTCGACGGGCAGAAAAATTCACTGGGTGCGATAGATGCCTACAGGAAGGCTTATACATTTTCTTCAAACCCTGATATCAAGCAAGAGTCGCTCTTTAGGAAATCCGAGTTGTTTGCCGAAAAAAACTACGCCTTTGAAACCCAGAAAGGTTTCTCTGAGTATGTGAAGTTATACCCTAACGCAAAGAATTCCAAGAAGGCTTATCTGCATCTGGCACAAAGCCTCGACGCGTCGAATAAACCGGCTGAGGCGCTTGCGGCTTATGAAAAGGCGGGCGAAGGCTCCCTTGCCCTCTACGGCAAGGCAAACGTACTACAGAAGACCGGCAAGACAAAGGAGGCTCAACAAGCATATGACAAAGCCGTTGGATTAGATTCCGATTACTTGGGAAAAAGCGACGAGACGCGTTATTTGTATGCTGAGAATCTCGTGCAAACAGGCAACATCCCAAAGGCAAAAGAAATGCTTAAACTGATAACTAACGAAAAGTTAAAAGAAAAGGCTGATCTTACCCTCGGCACACTCGAGGCCGGCGACAAAAAAAACGCGGAGGCGGCTAAATATTTAGCTAAGGCGGCAACCGCCAAAAACAGGGACGTCAAGGTTAAGGCCCTGATGCGGCTTGCCCATGTGCAGGCAGAGTCAGCCAAGCCGGCAGATGCGCAGCAGACGCTCGATACCTT
>JADFXZ010000326.1:0-812 GCA_015233265.1 Nitrospirota bacterium | reverse complement strand
ATCTGCTTGCCATTGATCTGCGGTTAAAGGAAAAAAATTATGCTGAGGCAGCCAAGATACTCAAGGCCATGATTGCAAAGAATCCAAACGTAAAAGAGCTTGTGCAAAAACTTCAGAGCACTTTGACTGAGACAGCCAACTCCGATAAAGAACTCTTTACATCCCTGTGGAAAAGCTATGGAAAGACATTTATGAAACCATACTATGAAAAACTTGTCCTTGCAGCCGCCCAAGTATTGAAAGAAAACGGCGGTGGTAAGCCCTACATAGATTGCCTTGAGTGGATTTTACGCAACGCCTCCTCTGAAAAAGACAAACAAAACGCACTCTACAGCCTCTCGCAATACTATTCCGATATGGGTGACAAGGGCAAGGCCGTCAAGTACCTCGGTCAGCTGCAACAGTATAATGTGCCGCTTGATGACGTACTAAGGTTAGAGGCAAAGGTGCTGTATGATGACAATGACTTAAAAGGTGTGTACGAAAAACTGATGGGCATCAAACACCTCACAAAAGAAGACCTGCCAATGCTCAGAGAATCAATCAGCGCTGCCACAGACAAGGACAATGCCCTATCCTATTACGAACAGGCGTTAAAGACCATGGGCGGAGACTCAGACGACTCCATGGCTATGGCAGAGAACTGGTACAAGCGCGGCAAAAAAGACGAGTCCGTTTTTTACTATAAGCGTGTGCTTGCAAAAGACCCGTCAAACGAAGGGGCACTATACAGGACTGCTTCAATACTAAACGATGCAGAGGCTTGAAAGAAACTCAGCTGTTGAAAATCAACATTTGGTAAAAGCGCAAGG
>JADFXZ010000325.1:941-2166 GCA_015233265.1 Nitrospirota bacterium | reverse complement strand
TTCCTATGCCGGAGTCCTCGACGGCGGTTTCTATGAAACCATCTCCGGCTGAGGTTTCACGCGCGGTCACCCTTACCGTGCCGCCCTCATCAGTGAATTTTATCGCATTGCTGAGTAAATTGTACAGTACTTGTTTTATCCTAAGCTCGTCACCTTCCATATTCAACTCGGTTTGAATTTCCACTGATAGTTTGATGCGTTTTGCCATAGCACGTTGTCTAAACATAGAGACTGCGGTGTTTATTAGCTGCCCCGCACTGAAGACCGAGCGCTCAAGCTCAATTTTACCGGCCTCTATTCTGGATAAATCTAGCACCTCGTTTATCAGGGCAAGCAGGTGGTTTCCGCTGTTTAGTATATTGTTGAGATACAACTCTTGCTCTGTGTTGAGTTCCCCGTAGAGTTTATCTATCAGGACTTGCGAAAAGCCAATGACTGAGTTAAGCGGTGTGCGAAGTTCATGGCTCATATTTGCGAGGAATCCGGACTTGGACTTATTTGCCTCTTCGGCCAGAAGTTTGGCCTCCTCCAACTCCTTTGTCCGCTCTTTGACCTTTTGCTCGAGGTTGTCGGCATATTCCTTGAGCCGGTCTTCCATGTGTTTGCGCTCAGTTATATCGTACGAAAATATCCTTATCGTCTCTCTGTCGTTTAATATATGGATATGTTGAATAAAGGTCTTGTCTTTAATGGCGATTTCGCAAAACGCAAAGTTTTTATCTTCTGTGAGGAGACTTTCTATGATTTCGTTTAGCTGGGGAGGGATGAGCTGCCACGCGTCTAAATTATCCGCGGCAATCAGGGCCTCAGCCGCTGGATTAATATACGTTATCATGGGCTGTCCGTCGTGTACCTGCAACCCCGCTATAGGCGAGGGGTTTTTCTCCGGGAACGAGGCAAGTGTCTCCATTTCGTTAAACGAGATGTCAAGGGCGTCTGACATTATGTTAAAGTACGTGGCAAGCTCACCTATTTCATCCTTAGACGGCAGATTTATCCTTGTGTGAAAGTCCCCTGCGGCGACCATTCTTATGGCCTCGATTATCCTGCGCAACGGACGCGTCACTATGGCCCTTGCCACTTTTATGGAAAGTATTATCATGAAGAAAAAAAACACAGCCGTGTAGATTTTGAAGAGGTTGAGCGCTGAGACTTTTCGATTGTAATCCGCCTCCATGTAGGCTGTAAAAGCCGAAAGGGCAACCCCAAGCCCCTTGAGCGCCTG
>JADFXZ010000325.1:0-924 GCA_015233265.1 Nitrospirota bacterium | reverse complement strand
TTCGGCGGCGACTGCGTCACGGCATTCATCCTATCAAGCAAATCCAGGGACATCTGCCGTGCCTTAGGGTCTGTCAGCTTGGGCAGGGCAGCGCTGTCAGACTTGTCCTTGCCGCCAGGGAACTGTTTTGAGCTGGCTGCGTTTTCGTGCGCTTGCCATCGCAAATCCCCAGCCTTTTGCAGCCATAAAGATATATTGTTTATCTCTGTGGTACTTCTATAATCGTATAAGAAACTCACACCAAGCATTATCAGGCACAACAGGCCAAATAACATCAGCTTCGTGTTGAGAGATACAAACTTCACATTTTTAAGTATGCTTATCACACGCTAAACCACTGGCAGTGATTATGACTTCAGAGTCCCGTCAACCATCACATAAATGACGTCGGTTTTTTTTGCGAATTGCTCGTTATGGGTCACAATAATAAACGTCGTTCCCTTTTTGCGGTTTATATCGAGCAGGAGGTCAATCAGCATCTCGCCGGTCTTAGTGTCGAGATTTCCGGTTGGCTCATCGGCAAGCACCACCAAAGGCTCCAGAACAAGGGCACGGGCAACGGCCACGCGCTGCTGCTCTCCGCCTGATAGCTCACCAGGCCTGTGCAGGAGCCTGTCCTTGAGGCCAAGCTCAGATAGTATTGCGCGGCCGCGCTCCAAGAGCCCCTTTCTATCGATACCGGAGATAAGACCCGGCATTATCGTGTTTTCAAGCGCTGTAAACTCCGGCAGCAGGTTGTGAAACTGAAATACAAACCCTATTGTCTTATTTCTGAAGGCGGCAAGGGCCTTGTCATCAAGCTCGAAGACGCTCTTATCATTATATGTCACCTCGCCGGAGGTCGGTCGCTCAAGCGTGCCCGTAACATGCAGCAGTGTACTCTTTCCGGCGCCTGAGGCCCCCATAATTGAGACAGTCTTGCCC
>JADFXZ010000324.1 GCA_015233265.1 Nitrospirota bacterium | reverse complement strand
ATCATCCGGCAGCCCAAGCTCCTTGTCTATCTCCCTCACCTTGTCCTTAAATAGCTCCCGTAATGTTTCGATTAGTTTTAGTTTAATAACATATGGCCGCCCACCCACATTGTGATGGGACTTAAGTTTTGCCGAGGCCCCCTTAATCGACACACTGTCTATTACGTCCGGATAGAGTGTGCCCTGGACAAGGAACTCAACTCCGCCTAATTTCTTGGCCTCTTCCGCAAACACCGCAATGAACTCCCGGCCAATAATCTTGCGCTTTTGTTCCGGGTCACTAATGCCATTGAGTTTATCTAAAAATCTTGCCTCGGCGTCAACTACGATGAGATTCAGATTATAGTGTTTATTAAATGTCTCTATTACCTTTGCCTTTTCGTTTTTTCTGAGCAGTCCATTGTCTACGAAAATGCAGTAGAGGCGCTGCCCTATGGCTTTGTGAACTAATATCGCCGCAACTGACGAGTCAACACCGCCGCTTAGCGCGCATACTACATTGCCGGTGCCGGCCTTTTGAAGAATCGCCTCTACCTCGTAGTCAATGAATGACGACATCTGCCACGCCGTAGAGCACTTGCAGATACCGTGGACAAAGTTATCGAGAATTATATCCCCTTGTCGTGTATGCGCAACTTCGGGGTGAAACTGAATGGCGTAGATCTTTCTGCCCTCATCGGCAATTGCCGCGTGTGGGGAATTCGATGTGTGGGCAATCGATGTAAATCCGCCCACGGGTAAAGCCTTTACGCTGTCGCCGTGGCTCATCCACACGATTGACCCGTCGCTCAGGCCGCTAAGAAGCCCTGCCGGGGTTTCAGTCCTCAGTGCGGCGCTTCCGTATTCGCGTTTGAGTGCCCTTTCAACCTCGCCTCCCATCAGATGAACGATGAGCTGCATCCCGTAGCAGATTCCAAGTATTGGCACACCTAAGTCAAAGATTGACTTGTCCACAATCGGGGCGTCTTTTTCATATATGCTTGCAGGCCCACCTGAGAGGACTATCCCCTTTGGCTGAAATCCCCTGATTTTTTCCATAGAGGTGTTATATGGGAATATCTCTGAGTAAACCTTACGCTGCCTTATGCGGCGCGCTATGAGCTGCGTGTATTGTGAGCCGAAATCCAGCACCAATATCTTATCGTATGCCTGGTCGTATTCTAACATTCGTCCTACTCCGTCCTGTAGTTTGGCGATTCTTTCGTTATGATGACATCGTGGACATGACTTTCACGCAGGCCAGCGTTGGTGATTTGAATAAACCGGCAGGTCTCTCTAAGCTCATCCAAAGTGATCGAGCCACAGTAGCCCATTCCGGAGCGCAGCCCGCCGACAAGCTGATAGATCATATCGTTTATTGGCCCCCTTACAGGCACCCGGCCTTCAACGCCCTCAGGGACGAGTTTACTCAGGGATTTTACGTCCTCCTGCATGTAGCGGTCTCTGGCGGCGTTGGCGTCGGCCATTGCGCTGAGCGATCCCATCCCTCTGTATACTTTATACGTCCTGCCCTGATAGAGAATTGTCTCACCCGGGGACTCCTCAGCACCTGCAAACAAGTTGCCTATCATTACGGCGCTTGCCCCTGCGGCCAGGGCCTTGGTTATATCTCCAGAATACTTAATACCTCCGTCCGCTATGACAGGAATACCGCGGGCAGTGGCCTCCTCGCACGTCTCCATAATGGCCGTTATCTGGGGAACCCCAACGCCGGCCACTATCCTTGTAGTACATATCGAGCCCGGGCCTACGCCGACTTTAATCGCGTCTGCCCCAGCGTCAATGAGGTCTCTTGCCGCGTCCTTTGTGGCAACGTTGCCTGCAATAACAGCAATGTTGAACCTTTTCTTTAGGTTTATAAGCGTTTCAATAACAGATGTCGTGTGTCCGTGTGCAGTATCTATGGCGATTATATCTACGCCGTTTTCAACTAAGAGTTCCGTGCGAATCATCGCGTCCGTTCCTACGCCGACTGCCGCACCAACCCTCAGGCGTCCAAAGCTGTCTTTGCAGGCACAGGGGTATTTCTTTTTCTTTTCGATGTCCTTTATCGTTATCAACCCCTTGAGCCGGAAATCCTTGTCAACAATAGGGAGTTTCTCTATCTTATGCTTGTGCAGACGAGGCACGCCACGGGCAGGCATTTGAGGGGTTATTAAAAAGGTATTTTTAA
>JADFXZ010000323.1 GCA_015233265.1 Nitrospirota bacterium | reverse complement strand
CGGGGTCATAACCTTCATCTCAGGATGGAAGAGAGAGTCCGTGTGTCGGCAGGAACGGCAGGTGCCGCAAAAATTCCCCTCTGCGCTTGATGAGGCGTCTTCACAGTTCATCGCCTTTATAAAGGAAAAGGCGGCCTTTGTCTTTCCCACCCCGCGCGGTCCGGCAAATAAATAAGCAGGGACAATCCTGCCGGTCTTCAGCATCCCGCCAAGAATTCTTACAGCCCTGTCTTGCCCCATTAAGTCGTTTAATGGCAACTGAGTCGCTCCTTGACTGCCGCAACTATCTCGCCTGTGACAACGGCAGGGTCTGCCGAGGCATCGATTATCTTAAAACGGGCTGGCTCCATTTTTGACAACTCCAGAAACCCAGCGCGCACCCTTTCGTGAAAGGCCACAGGCTCCTCTTCAAACCGGTCTGTCTTGTTTGCATTTCTATTTCTTCCAAGGCCAACACTTGGCGGCAGGTCAAGTAAGACGGTCAAATCAGGGCGAAGTCCGCCGGTTGCTATCTGGTCGATTTCCTCGATTAGTTTGCTGTCTATCCCCCTGCCATAACACTGATAGGCAAGTGTTGAGTCCGTAAACCTGTCTGTGATGACAATGGCTGGCCTGTCTAACGCCTGCAAAATCACCTCGGTGAGGTGCTGTGCCCTTGCCGCGTTATACAGCAGGAGTTCAGTCAACGGTGACATCTCCTGCAAACTTTTATCGAGCAGGATTTCCCGTATCCTTCTGCCAATTTCAGTCCCGCCTGGCTCAAACGTGGTAAATACCTCAACTCCAGCGGCGCGCAACTTCTGTGCAACGAGGACTACCTGTGTAGTCTTGCCCGCCCCTTCTATGCCTTCAATCGATATAAATATCGCAAATCCTCCTCAAATTTCCAACTACAGGCCCTGTGCAAGAAGGAATGTCTTCAATCCCTTCAGAAGATAAAATACCTTATCGGACTCCGCCACAGTCAGAGACCCTGTGCCGCACGATGGTGTAAGCATCAGATTGGAGACAAGCGCGCTGTCATATTTGTGCAGTCTCTCGTAACGGTCCATGAATTTTCTCTTTATCCCTTCTGCGTCTTCGGCCCGTATCTCATCGGTCGTAGGTACAATACCCCAGGCCATAGTCCCGCCCGCCGCAACATAATCAGCCATCGCATCGCGATATATCTCTATGGTGTCAAAATACCCGTAAGCGTCGAAATTTACAATATCAGGCTTTATGTCAAAGACAATTGGCCAGTCACATTTGCCGCAGGAGTGAAGGCCGACTACCGCACCGGCCTGTTTCACGCCGTCGATGACTGCCTTTAACAGCCTCTTGATTTCAGTCTCGGAAACCCCCAAATAAGTGCTTGAGCCGACCGAGGAAAGCACCGGCTCATCTATAAATATAATGACCGTCTCGGCCAGTTTGCTAAGCTGATCCATCTGCCACGCAGCCTTTGAGATTAACAGCATGACAGCTATTTCCCGAAGCTCCTCATCGTAGAAAATATCTCTGCCCTGGTGGTCTTTCAATCCTAGTGTGAAGGTCAGAGGGCCGGTTATGTGGCCTTTGATAAATGGCAATTTTTTGCCGGATTCAGGGTGCAGCGTACTAAGTAATCCATAAAACCCCGCGGCGTATGCCTCCGATATGGCTGATACAGGCATTTGAGCGTCATATGCCTCGTAAAATTGCCTCAGAGGTGTGTCGTCATCTTGTCTTTCTACCCAGAGGCGCTCTCTGGCTTCATCGATTCTGAGAAAAGGCATACCTTCTGAGTACTGCAAGAGCATGGACTCGGTGAATGCCCTCTTGGGCAGCTGAGGCCAGAACGGTATGTCAAAGTTCTCGACAATTGCCCTGCACGCCTGCAGAATGTCCTCATGGGGGTGGCTTCCAATGCCGGTTGTAGTATATTTAGGAAATATCATATGTAGATAATAACCTATCCGAGCTGGTAGTTACAAGTGTTGGCGGCAGGGCAATCGCATTAGCAATCTTCAGTAGCCATTTCGAACTATAGATTCCAGCCTGCGCTGCAATAACAGGATTAAAAACAAGGAAGTGACAGACATAACTGACCACATGAATACCTAAAATATCATTCCATTGTCTTTTTTTGTCATTCCCGCGAACAGACTGTGTCACAATAGATTCCGAGATTGTTCATGCAAATTAGAATCATCCT
>JADFXZ010000322.1 GCA_015233265.1 Nitrospirota bacterium | reverse complement strand
TGAGCTGATCACCGGCGACGTTGCCTAGTCCGCCTGAGTAAATGGGCAGCGCTTCACTTAACATAAATTCCATGCAGAAATACGCGATACTGGTTAAGGCAGCCTGTGCATGATGCTGCTGAAACCACGCGGGCGACTCCACCGCCTGGCGTCTGGCCTGCACGAGGCTGTCAACATTCTTGACAAAAGCGGTGGATTTGCCAACAAGTTCTATTCTGTCCCACGAGACGCTCTGCAGGACGCTCCAAGGTTCGCGGGTGAGCTGCCACAACTCGGGATCAAGCGCTCGCCATACATCGTCGGCGGCATGATTCCACGACGAACGCATATCTATCGCAATCTCGGCCAGAGAGGAGTACAACGGGTGGTTGACGGGTGGTTGATCGTTCATGATTTGTTCTCCGGTTTTGCTCCAGACGCGGCACCTATCAGAATCTCTGCCTCGGCTGGCTCTCCTGCATAAGGACTTATTTTCATGCCTCTTTCCTCAAGTATGGTGATGACCTTTGCATCAGGGTTTCTATCAGTTTGTCAAATGGCTTGGTGAATTTTTCAACCCCTTCGTTTTCAAGCTGCACCGCCGCATTGTCAATGTCGATGCCCAGTTCCGGCAATTGATCCAACACCCAGCCAGCTTCTATGACGCCTTGGCCTAACCGCGCTTCCGGCTGTCCATGGTCGCGGTAGGCGTCGATAGTTTCCAGCGGTACAGTGTTGACCGTGTCCGCCCCTATGAGGGCCTCTACGTATTTCACGTCGCTGTAGTCAGGGTTCTTGGTGCCGATGCTGGCCCACAGCAGCCGCTGCACAGCAGCGCCCTCAGCGGCAAGTCTCTTGAAGCGGTCAGAGTCGAATATCTCTTTATAAACCTGATAGGCCATTTTCGCACATGCGATGGCAGTTTGCCCTCGTACCTTTTTCGCAAGTTCTGCCTGCTTGCCGCCTTGTTCAATGAGTTTTTCCAGTTGCGAATCCACCAGTGCATCTATGCGGCTGACAAAGAAGCTGGCCACAGAGGCCGCCTGCTTGACGGACTTCCCTTTGACCACGCGCTCCTGGATGCCTGCGATGTAGGCTTCCGCTGCCTGCCGGTAACGAGACACTCCAAAGAGCAGCGTTACGTTGATGTTGATTCCTTCGCTGATAAGCTGCTGTATTGCGGGAAGCCCATTGGATGTGGCCGGGACTTTGATTAATACATTAGGCCGGTTCAGCTCGTCCCACAAGCGGCGGGCCTCTTCAATCGTCCCGTTGGTGTTGTGTGCAAGGTGGGGATTGACCTCCAGGCTGACATATCCATCTTTGCCGCCGGTTCTTTTGTAGAGAGACAGGAACTCGTAGGCGGCGGGCTGCACATCACTCTGGCTGAGAGTTTCATATATTGCCTCAGCGCCCTTTCCCGCAAGCGCCATTGACAGAATGTCCTCGTCGTAATCGTGGCTGTCCACAATGGCCTTTTCGAAGATTGATGGGTTTGATGTCATCCCCCGCAGTCCATCCTCCTCAATCAGATGCCGCAGCCCGCCGCTGGCAATCAAATCCCGCCGTATGTAGTCCAGCCATATGGACTGACCAAGCGTTAATAATTGTTTCAAAGGATTGTTTTTCACGTTTTTTGCCTCCTGATATTTTCAGCTATAGTTTGGATACAGGCATACTTATCATAAACTCAGCCCCGCCATTAACATTTCTTATCGTAAGACTACCGCCCATGTTGGTCTCTATTATGGTTTTGGACATATACAGTCCAATCCCTGTGCCGGTTTCTCCCTTAGTTGTAAAGTATGGTTCAAAGATTTTCTCCATCACATTGTCCGGTATGCCGCCGCCGTTGTCCAGCATGGAAACTATTACTTTATCTCTTTTAGCATTGTTGCCGATTTTGATTTCTATCAACCCCCGCATCATATCATCGGTTTCTTTTCTTGAAGTAATGGCGTCTTTAGAGTTGTTCAGAATGTTAAGGATAACTTGCTTATACTCGTTTTGGAATCCATCTGCTAACAGTATCGTATCTTGAGAAACAGCTATCGAAATATCTATACCACATTTTCTCAAAAATCTTGCTGCCAGGTGACTACGAATATCCATATTTTTGTTTAACATGATCCCCTCCGTACCTAAATGTGTGTTTGCGACATTACATGTATTTGATCTGCATCACTCAAAGAATGATGAACT
>JADFXZ010000321.1 GCA_015233265.1 Nitrospirota bacterium | reverse complement strand
ATAAGGAGAATACTCTCCATTGAGCCCGGCAAAGACAATGTTTATCTTAGGATGGGTTAAAAAGTATTTTCTCAAGAGACGTCCCCGCTGGCATGTCTATGATTATCTGTATCTCGCTTTTGTTATCAAATGGCAGCATCTTTACTGTTACCAGCTTTAGCGGCAACAGCAACAGCGTCAGCATGAGAAGCCCGGCAACAGACATTAGACCTATAATTCTATAACCCCGGTGCACGATTAAGGGTCTGAGCATCTTTTCATAGAGCGCCATCATCGCAGCGCCCTCGACCTCTTCGGCATGACCTCCATGTTTTACGTTTCTCAGTACCTTAAAGCTCATCCACGGTGTGACAATAAATGCGATTAATATCGAGAATATCATCGCCGCAGATGCCCCCACCGGTATTGGCCTCATATATGGCCCCATCAGGCCGCTTACAAAGGCCATCGGCATCAGCGCCGCAATAACCGCTAACGTGGCAAGTATGGTCGGATTTCCAACCTCGTCTACCGCCATCACCGCCTTCATTATGCTTGCCCCGCCAGTTTTAAAATGGCGGTGTATGTTTTCAACAACAACAATAGCATCATCTACAAGGATTCCTATCGAGAAAATAAGGGAAAAAAGCGTTACCCTATTTAGTGTATAACCATACAGATATGTCACCAAGAGCGTCAGTGCAAGTGTTACAGGCACTGCAACGGCCACCACGATAGATTCCTTCCACCCCAAAGTCAGCGCGATGAGAATGATTACCGAAAACGTGGCTATCATCAGATGGTCAAGGAGTTCATTGGATTTCTCCTCAGCTGAGTCACCGTAGTTTCTGGTGACGTTTATATCAATATCTGAGGGGATCATCCAGCCCTTCATTTTCTCAGCCTTGTCAATAGCCCTCTTGGCGATTTCAGTGGCATTAGAGCCGCTCTTCTTAGCCAGTGAGATAGTGACGGCTGGGTGAACATCCGCGTCTGGCTTTTCATTAGAGGCGCCATTGCCGGTGAACACATAACTAACGGGGTCTTGCGAGCCGTCAGAGACTGTGGCTATGTTCTTTAAATATATTGCCGATGTGCCGCTTGTGCCTACTACGAGATTGCCGACATCATCGGCGTTCTTTAAAAATCCGCTGGTTTCAACGAGGATTTCCTTGTTGTCTTGTTGGAACGCCCCGGATGGCATTTGTGTATTTGACGAGTTGAACATGTTGACAATCGACAGCGGCGAAATGCCGTAGGCGCGGAGTTTGTTCGGGTCTACGGTTACCTTGAGCTGCCTCTTTTGGCCGCCCGTCATTGTTATCTCACCGGCCTCAGAGTCCTTTTTCAGCTCATTAACCATTTCAGCCGCGATTTGCCGCAGTTGATATCCATCGTATTTTTCACCCGAGATCGTCAGCGTAAGGATTGGTACTTCGTCAATAGATTTTGGTTTTACAAGTGGCTTGGAGACGCCTGGCGGGACAATGTCATAGTTAGACATGAGTTTGTCGTTGAGTTTGACGAGGCTGCGCTCTGTATCCTCACCGACTCGAAAACGCACAATTACCATGCTTACGCCGGGCTTGGTTATGGAGTAAACATACTCTACGCCCTTAATCTCGTGAAGTAAGACTTCCATTGGCCGGGTCACGCGCTCTTCAACCTCTTTTGCCGAGGCCCCGGGGTACATCACCATTACGTCAAACACAGGGACGATTATCTGCGGCTCTTCCTCACGTGGCGTCACCATAACGGCAAATATGCCGAGAATCATAGATGCGACAACTATGAGCGGTGTAAGCTTCGAATTTACAAATGAGCGGGCTATCTTGCCGGAGATGCCAATTTTTTCCATTTTATTTAGCGCCTTGTCCGCTGGCTGCAATCTGCCCGCCATCTATGCCCACGCCTTCGGTGATCATCTCATCGCCTTCTGTAAGCCCGGAGAGGACTTCAAGCGTGCCCGTTGCGGCAAATCTTCTACCTGTGGTTATCAATCTATATGTCGCAACACCCTTTGCATCGACTACATATACGCCGCGAAGCTGTCCCTTTTCAACCACCGCAGCCTCCGGTATTTCCAGCGTCTGGCGCTGATTACCCTTAATGGAAGCAACCGCGTAGAGACCGCTTTTGAGGCCGCTTGCAACTCCCTTTTCGGCTATGGCAATTTTAACCGCAAATGTTCTGGCTCCAGGGTCT
>JADFXZ010000034.1 GCA_015233265.1 Nitrospirota bacterium | reverse complement strand
ATCTCTCAAAAAATCAAAACTGACGCCACGACTGATTTTGATGGTGGATTTAGGGACAGTACTCTGATTGCGTTTTCCCACTTGCTTGTCATGCCTCTATGTGTCCTTTCCAATAGATGGATTCCTTTGAGACTGCTCCCTGCTTCCCTTGCGTCATAATGAACCTCCTCGTTTCCGTTCATTATGACTCCTGCTATTTATCTTGTAAAGATGGGGTTTGCTTGACGCTTAGTTTTATCTGTTCCATCTTATGAATCCTGTAAATCCACCAACGCCCTCTCAATTAAAGGTTTTAACTGTGAAATATCATTTTTTACTACCATCCATACCATTTGTGGATTAATGCCAAAATAGGCATCTACAACCTTGTCTCTCATCCCAGACATGCCCCTCCACGGTATAGCAGGATACTTATTGCGAATATTGTCTGAAACATGCTTAGAGACTTCACCAATTATTTCTATGCACCTGATAACAGCATAATAGGTTTTCTCATCGTTTATAAATTCCTCATGGGTCAAATCACCCGCAAACTCTTCTATCTTTAGTATGTGCTGTTATATGTCCTTATATATAGATTAATGTATCACGGCTCATATATAAACAGTCTCAGATAAGATTCTTTCTTTAAGTTCGAGTCTTATATCACCTTTTGGCACCACATCTACCTTCACTTCTGTGATATCTGACAGATAATTCTCCAGACTTACTAACGTTAATAGGCTGATAGGTTTGTCAAATTCTACTAACACGTCAATATCGCTTGTGTCAGTGGACCTTCCTTTAGCATAGGAGCCAAAAATGCCAACATTGCTTACAGTAAATCTGGTTTTTAACTCATCCCTATGACCTGATATTATTTCCTTAATTTCCTGAAGGCTTTTCACTGGTCATCGTCCCCCAACCGTTATGGCTGGTGAGAGTAATTTTGCTGCATTTTCTGCTATCCTGTCCTTTATCTCATTAATGGTATTCATTCTCCGCCTTGTTTTATTGTAGCAATTGGCATCGCCATGTGTCTATATCTCCAAATCATTTAATGTTATCTATCCGCTTTAGGCGGCTGGAAAATACCTGTACGTGCTGTAGTAGCCCTCGCCAAGCCTTTTTTCCGCGGCTGCCTTGTTTAGCACCACCCCTGAGAGCGTTGTGCCTGTTATGGCGATATTTGAGACGGTGTCTTTGAGAAGATCGTGCGTTGTCATGCCGATTCCAACAACGAGAATCATTGCCCCGGCCGCACGGGCAAGCAAAATGGCGTCGTCAGAAGACGATATAGGCGGGGTATCGATTAAAATGAAATCGAACTGCACGCTTAGACCTTGCAGCTGTGTTTCAAACTCCGAAGACGACGCGACGTTTGAGGCAAGCTGCGGTGAGCCGCCTGCTGAGATTACAAATAATCCGGGTGTCGACGTATCCCTTATGATGTCAGACAGCACCATGCCGTCAGGTCTATCTGTAAGCCCCGGTGTGGTGGCGCAGTGAAAAATGCCGTGCAACGCCGGAGTTGTCATATTGCCATCGATAATCAGGGTCTTCTTTCCCGATGAGGCAAGGTCCCTTGCAAGGTTCACGGCGACGAATGTCTTTCCTTCAGAGGCAGTGGCGCTTGATATGGCAAATATTTTAGGACCATGCTTGCCCATGAACAGGTTTAAACTATTGGCTATAGTCCGAAAAGAAGCGGCGCTCTGCGGGTGGACTATGCCTAAGTCAATGTCAGATCCTATTTTTGTTACCACACCGGCAATGGGAAGGTTCTTATGCGCCCTTATATCCTCGGGGCCTTTGATAGTCCCGTCTATGTATTCCATAAAAAATGCGCCGATTATGCCTATAGTAATGCCCATGACAAGGGCAACGAGGGCATTAAAGGGCAGCTTTGGATGTCTGTGCTTGCTTCCTTCGTGAACAATGGCCTGCTCTATTACCATAATATTGGACATGGCGATGTTCTCAGCCAGCTCCACTCTATAGCTATGCGTTAGAAAGTTGCTGTAGACGGTCTTGGTAGCCGTGGTGTCCTGGTCAAGCAGGTTGTGCATGAAGTACTTTTGCGGCAAAGAGTTTAAATCGTCCTCATATTTCTTAATAACGGTTGGATATATGGTGTTTTGAGCCTCATACGTGCTGAGTTCGATATAGTACTCAAGGAGCTTCTTTCTGCTTTCGTTATATACTGTGTCGCTGCCAAGCAGGTCCGGGCTCATCATTTTCTCGTACTCCTGCTGCATCAGCTCCTTTGTCCGTGCGATTTGATTTTCATAGTCTATGATAACCGGATGATTAGGTGTAAATTTTGATCTTGCCTCGGCGAGGTTTAGATAAAGGGTGGCAAACTGCTTTTTATAGGCCGTCAGAATGTCGTTTTGGCCGATTTTGGTGACGTCAACCGAGCGCGAAGACATGTTTTTAATCTTTGATTCAAGCAGAAAAATGGCTGATTTGGTCTTTGATATGGACAGGTCATTGCTGTATTTGCTGCTCTTCATCTTCTGCATCTGCTCGATAATGTACTGGGCCTGGTTGTCGAGGGATGCGGCCCTTTCCCTAAGTTGAAAGTCCTTTACGGCTTGCAGGCTTCTTACATAATTTTGCCGGATCTTGTTAATGTTGCCGTCGATGAAGGCGCGCACATCGCCGTAGCTGCTTCTAAGGCGCTTGATTTCAGCGTCCACTATGGCGGCGGCCATCGTATTTGCTATGTTTTTGGCCTCGTCCGGGTCTGAAGAGATTGCCGTTACATTATAAACATCTGTATCTTCATACTGCTCTACCTTTATGTTGGGGCGCGGGAACAGCTTGGCAACAAGGGAGGACTCAAGCAGCCTCTCTGCCGTAATCGGCCTTTTCGTCGATTCGACATCGACGCCCATGGCCTTTAAAATTGGCTTAGAAAACGGTATGGCCTTCATTATCCTGTAGCGGACTCGCTCCCATTTCAAGTCTAGTTTTTCGATTACCTGCTCGGCGTTTGGCCTAAGTGCCGTTATGGCCAGATAGTCAGCCCTGTCAGTACTTGACGTAGCAGATTGAAACTGCTCTCCAGTTACGCCTATGGCCGAATTCATAAAGAAATTGACAGGGGGTTTTCTCAGGAGTATCTTGGCCGTGGAGTCATACCACGGGGAAATCAATAGTGTTATCAACACAACTGTGACAACAGTAATGGCAACTGACAGCATTACAATTTGCTTCCTGCGTCTTAAGACATCGAGAAATCTCAATAGTTCCATATTATAGTGTCATCCTATTCGTATTAAGCACTTTGCGTCTTTTCTTTCAACCGATTTCTCAAGTGCGGTGAGCGTCTCGCGGAAATCATAGTATGAGGAGATAATGGGTTTTATCTGAAGTCTGCCGGTTGAAAGGAGCCTTATGATATTGTTATAAATGCCGTAGCCGGAATGTCCTCTGACACCAATTATGCTGTTGGCACCCGAAACCAGAATATCGAGCATCACTTCTGCGCTGGTTGCTGAGCGGCCAAGATAGATTAATTTACCGTTTACCGCAAGGGAGTTTTCCATCTCAGGCACTGTGAGGCGCGCCGCCCCAGCAGCCTCTATTTGCAGCTCTGCGCCGTAGCCGTCTGTAAGCTCCATTATCTTTTCTCTTGGCAGGATACCAATTTTTTTCAACTCATTAACATTACATACGTAATCGGCGCCCAGGGCTTTAGCTATATCGAGGCGTTTTTGTTGAACATCGAACGCGATTACAAGATTAGCCCCCGCAAGGCGAGACAACGCCACAGCGGCAAGCCCAATCGGGCCAATGCCGAAGACTACAACCGCCGCCCCCGGCTTTATCCCGCCGCCTCCAATAAAAATCCCGTTATAGGCGCAGCCAACCGGCTCTATCAACGCCCCGAGGTCAAATATGTCGTCCTCCGGATAAATCCTCCTGAGGCCGTTAATGACCCAGCAATGCCGCTCCTTGGCAGCAATGAACTCGGCAAGCGCCCCCGGTGCGGTTATCCCTATGAGTTCGACGTTTTGACACTGATTGAATGCCCCGCTCCTGCATGGCGTACATGACCCGCACCAGTGGATGCTCTCAACGGCCACCATGTCGCCTTCTTTTAAGTTACGCACAGCGCCGCCTGTTTTCACAACGACTCCGGAGTACTCATGACCAATGGTCTGGGGCAGGCTCACCGGGCCGGAGAATTGTATGTAGCCATCTGTAGAGGTTTCGTATAAGTGGGTGTCTGAGCCGCAGATACCGCATCTTTTAACCGCTATGAGCACCTCATCGTCAGCTATGTTTGGCGTGGGCAAATTTTTTAGCTCAAACGTGGGGTTTCGCCATACGTTGCTGCCAATGACAGCCCGTTTCCTTGCCAACTCATCTTTGGTCGGCTTATAGCCTTCTTTGGGCGCCCACTGCCCATCGGCAACGAATGCCTTCATGCCGGGTCAACCTGCAACAGCAATTGCCCTGATAGCTGTCTCAACTGCTTTTTATCTATTTTGCCGCTTCCAATCTTTGGTAACTCTTCCAGTATTTTCATCTTCCTTGGTATCATATAATGAGCCATGTTTTTATTGCAATAGCGCAGGATTTCCTCGGCGGTTATCGTGGCGTTTTCTTTCAACACGACAAACGCGGCGGGGATGTCGCCCCTTAGTTTGTCTTCGATGCCGATGACCGCGGCCTCTTTTATTTCCGGGTGCTCTAACAAGGCAAGCTCCACCTGCATGGGATAGACCTTCAGGCCAGCTACCTTTAAAAGTCCGCTCTTTCTGTCTGTAAAATAAAAAAAACCGTCTGCGTCTTTGCTGCCGAGGTCTCCGCTTCTGTACCAGCCATCAGTGAGTATAAACTCACTGCCTTCGATATAGCCGGATATTACGCCAGGCCCTCTAAAGACCAGCTCTCCGGTTTCGCCATTGCGGGCCTCTCTACCGTCTTCGTCAATTACCTTTACTTCGTAATAGGGGCAGGCGCGCCCCATCGAGCCGTCCATTCTGTATGAAGACGGTGTGTTTGCTATAGCAATGCCTGTGGTCTCAGTGCTTCCCCATACTGAGAGGGTAGGGATGCCAAATGCGTTATAAAATTTTTTCGATATATCCGGCCTCGTGTACATACCACCGCTTTCGGCAATTCTCAGCGTATCGAGTTTAATATTATTTGCGTGAGAAGCCAGCATATCATAAAGCGGGGCAATCCCCATCACAGCCGTAACTTTCGCGCAGCGTATGACGGCGGCCATAGTCTTAGGATTGATTTCCTCAAGGAGGGCAATTGAGGCACCGGTGTACAGGGCGCGGACAAACAGCTCATGCGGATGGGCAAAGGGCGAAAACATGCACATATGCACATCGTCGCTCGTTAACTCCAAAGCGGAAAGCGCCGCGGCGGTATTGGCATAGATGTTTTCGTGTGTGGTCAAAGCGCCCTTCGGTGTCGATGTTGAGCCGGTTGTGTAGTTAAGATACGCAAGTGGCTGCACCTCAGTTGCCGTTACGTCATTGGAGGGGCAGCAGGCGTTGTCCCAGGGGATTAAATATGCAGGATGGTGTCTTGTCTTACCGACTATTATCGTAGTCTTACAGGCCGCTGCGAGGATTTCCTCATCAACGCTGTTTAGTAGTTTTTCGTGTATGACAGTTGCCGCTGGTTTGACTGCACGAATGAAAGACGCGGTCTCAAGCTTCCCAAGCGTAAAGTTGACCGGCACGGCAAGCGCTCCAATGCGCGCCGCGGCTAAAAATGTAATGACAAGCTCAGGCACACGCAGCAGCACCATGCAAAGCTTATCGTCTTTCCCCACGCCTGCGGCGCGTAAGAACCCGCAGAGGCCGTTGACAAGCCTGTAGACATCCGCATATGTGAGAGTCTCCGACTTATATACGATAAACGGCTTCGATGGATTATTAAGCCAGTTGTCCTGCAGAGCCTGATCGATGGACTTACTCTGGTTAATATTCAGCAAGAACCCCTTCTCTGTAAAACCGCCCTTATGGTCAGCGCTAAGATCTTAATGTCAAGCAACAGTGATTGTTTTTTGACATATTCGATGTCATAATTGACCCAGTCCGTAAATTTACATGTATCTCTGCCCATTACCTGCCACAAACCGGTAAGGCCTGGTTTAATGCTGAGTCTGATTGTTTTCCAGTTTTCATCGCCAAACATCTCTTTATTTTCCAGAGGACGCGGACCAACGAGCGACATATCCCCCTTGAGGACGTTGAATAGCTGAGGGATTTCGTCGATGCTCCACTGTCTTAAAAACTTGCCTACGCGCGTTATTCTGGGGTCGTTTTTCACTTTGAACACAGGGCCATCGACTTCGTTGACAAGTTCTTCTTTGATAATATCGGCGTTTTTTACCATTGTACGAAACTTAAACATTGTAAATTCCACGCCGCCTCTGCCGCAGCGCCGGTGAGAGAAGAAAACCCCGCCTTCTGTGTCTAACACAATCAACACCGCGACAATAATCATATACGGTGCAAGTATTATCAGCAGCAACAAACTACCTGCAATATCGATTAATCTTTTAATCACTTTATCGCTTCAGCCGGTACATGAGGCATCGAAATAACCAACCGTACCATCATTTACACATCACAAATACCATACAAACCTAATGATAACATATACCGCTTGTCTTTTACAACCAACGCCAGCAATGAAACTGGTGGCATCGAAGTATTAATTTTGAGGCATCTGACTACGACATGATATATCTATATATAACATTATAAACTATCATAATAACAGCGTCTTACACATATACTACCACGTTAATATAATATTATTCGAATGTCTTTGTCTCAGAAATCCTGAATCTCTCCTACCCGTTGACATCGACCCATGGGAACATTGGCGCATTGTCCTTGACAAAGGGCCGCGGCGTATAATATGTTAAACACATATGACGAGCATAATCGGTGATAATTCGGAAGACCGGTTAATGAGGCAGCCTTACGCCATATGCGCTCAAAACATACATAAATCGTACGGTAAGACTAAGGCTGTAGATGGCCTGTCGTTTGTTGTAAAGCAGGCAGAGTGTTTTGGCCTTCTTGGCCCAAACGGCGCTGGTAAGACCACGATAATGAAGATGGTGTACGGGAAGGCGGAGCGAGACGCCAGGCCGGAGGGCGTAATTGATGTACTGGGGTTTGACCCACAGTACAATCCGCTTAACGTCAGGCACATACTTGGCGTTGTCCCCCAGGAGGACAATCTCGATGAGGAACTCAATGTCTATCAAAACCTGTCTCTGTTTGCAAAGTTCTACGGCATCTCGGGCACAGCTGCCAAAACTGCAATCGGGCACCTGATTGAAATGATGGAGTTGAGCGCGCACTCCAAGATAAGGGAACTATCTGGGGGGATGAAAAGGCGGCTGACAATAGCGCGTGCCCTGCTTAACGACCCGAAAATCCTGATACTTGACGAGCCAACAACCGGCCTGGACCCGCAGGTGCGCCATATGATATGGGATAAACTTAGGCTGATGAAAAAAAGCGGCATCACAATGCTGCTGACCACCCACTACATGGAAGAGGCGTTTCAGCTTTGCGACAATTTGATAATAATGCACAAGGGGCAAATGGTCATTGAAGGCCAGCCGCGCCAACTCCTGCAGCAAAGCATAGAGAAATATGTCCTTGACATCGTAAACAAAGACCACGCCGCTGAGATTGGGGATTGCCTGAATTCCCCTTCGATAAGGGCAGATATGTCGAGAGAGACCCTGCACATATATAGTGACGACATCGAGGCACTTAACGAAATTACAACGCGGCTTGAGCCGGGGGATTATTTCCTGAGGGCGGCAAATCTCGAGGATTTGTTTATCAAGGCCACAGGCAGAGCGCTTGACGATGCTGGCTAACAGCTCATATCCTCCACTGTTAAGCCGGATATACTCAGTCTGGTACCGCCACATGCGCGTATACTCAAGCAACCTGTGGAGCAACGGGCTTCCTCCGTTTCTTGAACCACTTATTTTTCTGGCGGGCATAGGGCTGGGATTGGGCAAGTATGTGCCAAGTTTTGGCAGCGTACCATATGTGGTGTTTCTTGGCATGGGGATGCCCATTACAACGGCAATGATGACGGCGTCGTTTGAGTGTACGTTTGGCACGTTTATCAATATAGAGTTCAAAAAGGTGTATGACGGAATGCTGGCAGCCCCTATCAGCGTCAACGATCTGATCATAGGGGAGATAATGTGGGCGGGGACAAAGGGACTGTTTTTTGCCTCTGCGGTGCTTGTGGTGGCTGCGCCATTGGGGATAATACCTCTGCCAGGTGGGCTGATAACGCCGTTGATAGGGTTTGTCACAGGGGTGATGTTTGCGTCCCTCGCGCTTGTGGTCACATCGTATGTGAAGACGATAAGTTTTTATAATTTCTATTTTACGGGGTTTCTTTCGCCGATGTTTTTTCTGTCTGGAGTGGTATTTCCGGAGTCGGAACTGCCAGGGCCGTTAAGATATGTTGCACACGTGCTGCCGCTGACTCACCCCGTCAGACTATCTCGCGCCCTGTGTCTTGGGCAGCTTAGACCGGAGTTATTGTTTGATGTCCTGTACATTACCCTATTTACAGCATTGGCGGGTTACATTGCCCTGAAGAGACTACGCAGGCGGCTTATCGATTGATTACAATAATAAACTCCTTAAATAATTCTTTGAATGATTTCCTCGTCGATGATTATACTTTCATTGACAATGGTTTTTATAGCCTGAATATCGTCTTCCAAAAGGCATCCTGAATATTTTAGATCACGATTGTAGGCGTTCTTCAGTTCATCAAATGGTCTTGTGTAAGTATAATTATTGAAATCAAGGATTGTTTCTTTAGAGAAAAAAGGATACTTACCAGCTTTAATTGTGTAATACACTGTGTTTATTTTAGAGGATCGATACTGGATGGTTTGTGACGTAGTTACAACAAATAAAACAGGGTCTTTTATATCGGCATCTAAGATTATTACGAATTTATCTTTAGGCGCAAACCCTGCATTTTCAAAACCTTCCCAACGAAATACTGCACCTTGTGTACAAACACTTTCAAATGGCTTAGATACCATACATCATATTGTATAAAATAATTACTGGCATGAGTCAATCATTTTGTTAAAACTAGAGATTAAGTTATTGGAGTGGTCAAGATATTGTTTTATTTCGGCTCGATCCTCTTCTGGAAACGCATACATCCAGTCAATAATATCCTTATGCCGCGTATTCAACCAACCTTGTTCATTATGGGATTTATCTGATATTATTTTTGAATTATCTTTAGCAAATTCTCTTGATACTTCTGATAATATCTCTATATCAGATTTGCTGAAATATTTCCTTTCAAATTCTACCCTTGGATTAAATTCAAGCCTGCGATTAGCTTTTACCTTTATATCGACGGCTTCCTTAACAATGCCTGCTTCTTTTTCAATGCCACTGAAATCTTTACTATTAATACCATGTGCTATATAATTGATAATTGATTCTGCGTGTTTGGCGACTGGTCCCAATTCGTCTTTCCTGTAGATATCGCCAATTAATGGTCTTCCATATTTTTTCATATGTCTAAATTCGGCGAAATAGAAAAGTTTCATCAATTTCACCTTACCGAGAATCTTAGGGTTAGTGTACTTATGGAAAAAAATCACAGCATGTATAAACTTCTTCAGATTAAAAGGATACATATAATAACACCTCTCTAATGCTCATTACACTATACTTGTTACAACGCCGCTGCTATAATAATAGTAAGCGAAGAACATATGTATTGTCAAGGGCTTCGCCGAAATTCGCTGCTTATTATAAAAAACAAGGGGGGGCAATTCCACACCCCTCCCCCCTTGTTTATCAGCAGACTATTCTACTTTCTTTAACTCGGTGCCGCATTTGCATTTGCCGGGTTTGTCAGAGACGGTATTACACGCACAGCCATCGGGACAGCCGCACACGTACATCCCTTTGATGTTTACCCGCTTTACCGGTTTGCCGCAGCCGCACTTCGTCGGGTCGTCCTTATCCAGTTTACACGTACATCCCTTTCCACATGTGCATAGAAGCGCCTCATCGCCCTCTATCTTCACCACATGCATCGCGACCAGCTTCGTCCCGCATTTGCACTTGCCGGGTTTTGTCGATACGGTGTTACACGTGCAGTTATCGCCGCAGTTGCATACATACAGTATACTGCTGGCTTTAGGCATGTGTTTCCCCTTCTTCTTTCCCTCAGCGTATGCTACTCCACTACTTAGTGCTAACACTAAAAACAACGACAGGTACACAAATAATCTCCTCTTCATAACAATTTATCCTCCTCGTGGATTAGTTTTTAACTGTCGAGAGCATAACATATCCGGCGATTGCTTGTCAATCGCGTTATACCTTTGGGCAGAAAATGTTATAGCATGTCATGGCTTGACTTTAACATTCGTTTGGAAAATACTTAAACACCAGGTAATTTACCTATGCTATCGTTAATTAATCCTATATGTAAAAAGACCATCTACCTATTGATTTAAACAGTCTTCCATGTAATAATTGTACAGCTTATGATGCAAAATACCTATGGCACACGGAGGAACAGATGAGACAGGCGTGTTTTACTTTAGTGTTAATTTTGTCGTTGTTTATAGCATCAGCTTATGCTCAAACAAATGAAAACGGTAAAAAACTGTTCAATAACAAGCGGCTTGGCAATAGTTCAAATGAAAGAAGCTGCAATACTTGCCATCCTGCCGGAAAGGGTATTGACTCAGCAAAGTTTGCGGCAATGGATACAAATGACGCAAGCCTCAAGGGCATCGTCAATAAGTGTATCGAAGGCCCACTCATGGGCAAGGCACTGCCAACTGAATCACAGGAAATGAATGACATAGTGCAATACATTAAATCTCTTGGCAATCAGAAATAGCGTACCTTTGAGATTGTAGCGTTATATTAAATAAGAATGATAACTAAACAGGGAGGCAAACATGGACAAAGGGATAGACAGACGTGATTTTCTTAAATTAATTGGAATAGGCGGTGCGCTTATTGTCATGGATACAGGGAGGTTAGCTGGTGCCGCAGACAACAAAATGGCACAGGACACACTTTCCTTCATTCAGTTGTCCGATACGCACTGGGGATTCAATGACCCAAAGATAAACCCGGATTTTGCAGGCACACTGAGAAAGGCCATTGCACAGATTAACAGCATGAAATCTCAACCAGACTTTATCATATTCAGCGGCGATGTGACTCATACTACTGACGACCCAAAGGAACGGCGAAGGCGCATGGGGGAAGCCCGTGAAATAATAGGCGGGTTGAGGCTGAAGAATGTCAAGATGATGCCCGGCGAACATGACGCGGGCCTGGACAACGGCGAGGCATTTCAGGAGTACTTTGGGACAACCCATTATACTTTCCAACAGAAAGATGTGAATTTCATAGTCGTAGACAATGCCTCAGACTCGACATCCAGCATCGGAGATACGCAGCTACAGTGGTTAAGCGCAGAAATGGAAAAGCTGGATAAAGATTCCCGGATAGTGGTATTTACTCACCGTCCTCTGTTTGAGCTGTATCCTCAGTGGGATTGGTGGACTCGGGATGGGGCAAAGGCAATAGATATTCTGATGCCATATAAAAACGTCGTCGTTTTTTATGGGCACATCCATCAGGAACACCATCACATGACTGGACACATCGCTCATCACGCGGCCAGGGGGATGTTGTTTCCGCTGCCAGCGCCAGGGTCTGTCCCAAAACGCGTGCAGATTCCCTGGGATAACGACCAGCCATATAAGGGCGTGGGATATAGAAGCGCTGTACCAAAGAAGGATGCGTATGGATATGATTTGACAGAATTTCCCATAATTAAAGTTTAGATATGGAGGTGTTATGACAAATATAAAATATCTGTTGCGTATTATGGTAGTTATCTCGGCAGTTGTCTTGGCCTTTGCCTGGGTACACATTGCTCGATTGGCGGCGGAAACTCAAACTGTGCAAAATCCCGTAGCAAATCAAGGGCACGAACAAGTAATAAAGATTACTGTGAAACGCTTCGATTACACGCCGAACAAGATAAGATTGAAAAAAGGGGTTGCAGTAACCCTTGTTTTTACATCATTGGACAGGACTCACGGATTTAATTGTCCGGGGTTAGGGGTACGTACCGATATTGTGCCCGGAAAGTCGAACACGCTGCGTATAGTGCCTCAAAAAGCAGGGAGGTATGAGTTTTCCTGTGATGTGTTTTGCGGGGACGGTCATGAGGATATGTCGGGGGAAATCATAGTCGAAGACTAATCTACTCAGGGCGGCACTGTATTTCTCATTGAGATTGGCGATGTCTCTTTAAACGTGCAGACAAGCCTGCTGCGTTTCTTGAGTCACACCAAATAATGGCGCTTGGCGAGCCGGTCTCTAAAACCGTAAACGCCAGGATAATTACCGCTTCAAATAAGGGGCTTACCGAGCAGGTTCAAAAGGGCGCGTTCAGGGCTGACCTGTTGTATAGAGCCAGGATTGCCAGAATAGAGGTTCCTCCGCTTAGGCAGGCATGATTTTTATTGCCACAGCCGTCTGTAAATGTTATCATTGCGATAGAATACTTAAAAACACTGGGATTCTTTTGCAAATATCAGACGCGTTTTAATAAAGCGAAGGCGGCGTACATTGAACAGTGGCTCATTAAGGACGGTAATGGACAAACAATATCCTTCACAGGTAGAGATAAACGGAGATGTCATGAGCTTTGAAAAGGTGCTCAAAGAAGACTTCTTCTCGGTAAATGTGCTGTATAGAAATAGCGGCGGCGTGCGATATGTATTAAAACTCTCCGACTTCCGGTTCATCTTAGGAGTGCTTTTGCGCCCTCTGGCCGTGTTTTTTTCACGCCGTGAGTACGACATATATAAAAGGGTCAACGGCATAGAGGGGATTCCGCCACTTGGTCCGCGCTTTGGTCTGAGGGGATATCTCCACCACTTTGCCGAGGGCACGACACTTCACGAGTTTAAAGGGCAGTTGCCAGAGGATTTTTTCGATGCTCTGAGGGCTATAATTGACCAGATCCATCAGAGGCGCATCTTTTATCTCGATCTTAATAAGCTCGGCAACATCATCGTTGGGCAGGACATGCGCCCCTATCTGATTGACTTTCAGGTCAGCATATATTTCAGGCCGCTGCCGGGATTTTTAGGCCGCATAACTAACAGCATCCTTCAGAGTCTCATCAGAGAAGACATCTACCATATCTACAAACATAAGAAACGCTTTCAGCCTCAGTTGATGACCCCCGAGGAGCTGTCCCTTGCCATACGTACAGGATTTAACAGCTGGTATAACCGTCTGTGGGGTGCACCATACCGTAAGATTAAACGTCTCATCTATCCCTCTGGAAGCAACGAAATCATCTGGTATAAGTGGAAAAAGATGAAGGACAAAGACAAGCGAATGCCGTAGTGGGTTATAGTCCGGCCTGGCGCCTGGCGGCTTGGAGGTTTGCGCGTGCCGTCTCAAATGTATGGTCAAGTTCTATCGCCTTTTCAAAGTATGCAATTGACTGCCCGTACTGTTTTAAGGTTGCAAGGGCTGCCCCTGCCCCGTTATACGCATTGGCGCTTATTGGGTCTAATTCGATGGCCTTGTAGAAATATGCAAGGGCCTCCTCGGGGCGCTGAAGCTGGAACATCAAGACCATCCCCAGATTTGTATATGGCGATGCGTAGGCTGGTTTAATCAATATGGCCTTCTTAAAGGCGGTAACGGCCTCGTTTATCCTGCCCTCGGATACGAAAGTAGTGCCTAAGTTGTAGTACGCTATGTAGTTAGTGTCATCGATGTCGATGGCATGGCGATACACGGTGGCGGAGGTCTGCCAGAAGTTAACCTGTGCCTTTGCCCTTACGGCATAAAGAATTATCAACACTGCGGCGGCAACTGAGATTACAGTTTTAACCCGTGGTATTGTCAACGTTGAATCCGGCACTGCCATAGCCGCAATAGTAAATAGCCCGATATAAGGTATATACGTGTACCTGTCAGCCATTGCCTGCAGCCCAACCTGGACAAAACCTATTACCGGCACCATTGTCCCTAAGTACCAAAACCATCCGATCAATAAGAAGGGCAGGCGCCTTGCCCGCGCAACGGCAAATACACAAATCCCCAGCAACACAACTGTGGAGACGGCGGTCTGCCACGGCGGCAGATCATATTCAAGCAGATATAAAAAGGCCTGTTTGTGTGGATACAACATCTGAGCTATATATTTGAAGTATGCAACAGGTATATTCACCAGACGAGCCCCAAGCGGCACTGCCTCAAACGAGGCAACCGTCCCATATGCCTTTTGTGAGTGCATGGTTATGACAGAGACCGCGGCAGACAATACTATTAGGGGTATTTTCTCAGCTAAAAGCCACTTAAACCCCTTATTAAAACGCCCAAGCGGCCAATAATCAAGCAGCAAAAGAAGGAATGGCAGCGTCACCAGCATGGCCTTAGACATAAGACTCAGGACAAAACACACCAGTAAAGCCGCATATTTCAAAACCGTAGGCCGCTTGCCATAGTACGTATAAACCAATATAGCAAGAAGGCCAAAAAAGGCACTCAGTACATCCTTTCGCTCTGCAACCCATGCAACCGACTCGACATGCATAGGATGTATGGCAAATAACAAGGCAACAAAGGTGGCTCGCCATCGTGCCCCTGTCATCCGGTAAAAGACGATGAACACAAGGACTGAGTTAATTATGTGAATCAGAAGTCCAACCATATGATGTGCCGCAGGGCTCGGTCCGAAAAGTTGAATCGTAACCATATAGGAAATCAGCGTCAGCGGAAACCAATTGGCGGCAAGCGGGGTTGTAAATGCCCTGAGGACATTCTCAGTATTGAGACCTCCCTTTACGTAAGGATTGTCAGATATGTAAATAGTGTCGTCATAGCTTAGGAGTTCAAAGTTTCTCACAGCGGAAAACACAAATATCGTCAGAATGACAATCAGACCCATTATAAGTATATCGCTTAGGATAGGTCTAGGGCTGCCAGGCATGGGGGTTATTTTTCACCGCGAGGGCCATACAATGCCTGCAAATAATGCAGTGCTGCCCGATTATTTGGCTCGATGGCAAGTGCCTTATTGAAATATAACTCAGCCTCACGGCTTTTGCCCATTGACAAAAGGGCAACGCCGACTCCAAGATAAGCACCTGGTTGGAGAGGGTCTATTGACAGTGCCTTTTGATAATTGTTCATTGCCTCCTGCGGCTTATTTCTTTGCATCAGCAGATTCCCAAGATTTATGTAAGCGGTTTTATACTCAGGGGCAATGGTCACCGCTGTTTCAAACGCGGCATATGAGGCATTGTCTATACCCTTTAGCGCCAATGCTGTTCCAAGATTATTGTATGCCACGTAGTTACTGTCTGTAACCTTGACCGCGTGCTGGAAGACAGTTATGGTATCGCGCCAGTGTTGAAGTTGTGTTGCTGAGACAGCCATCGAGACTATCACAATAAAGATTGCCGCCGCGGCCGCGGCTGTTTTCTCTGCCGTAGTGTTAAGCCAATCATCGGGCGGCGCCATTGCTATTGTCAGAAAAAGTCCAATATATGGCACATAGGTGTATCGGTCGGCCATTGCCTGAAACTCCATCGCCCCAAAGGTTACTATTCCCGAGGAGGGCAGCATCACTATGACAAACCAAAACCACCCTGTAAACAGATAGGGAAATCGCTTCCTGTGCCATATGGCCATAGCTGAGATGCCTACTGTTGCAAACACGCTTAGACAGATTTGCCACAGAGCAATTGTGACGTTGATTGGATATATCACAGAGAGTCCAACAGGATAGAACATCTTCCCGATATAAAGGGCATAGGCCAGTGCGGCATTTGCAATACGTCCGGAGAGAGGCACGACGGTCAAAGTCCTGCCCGCAGTCTCAGTATAAAACGTAACGAGGGCTGCGGCCGCTGAAATGACAAACATCGGCAATTTCTCCATAAACAACGCGCCGAATGTTCTTTGCCCCCCCGTCTCAGAAAACCGCCCAAGCGGCCAGTAGTCTAACAGAAGAAGCACAACGGGCAGGGCTGCCACCATCGGCTTTGACATCAGCCCTAGGATAAAACAGCACAACACCGGCAGATAACGCCACACTGAGGGTCTCCGTGCAAAGCGGGTGTATGCCAAAATGGCAAGCACCCAGAACAGACCGCTGCACATGTCCTTTCGTTCGGCTACCCAGGCCACAGACTCCACATGCATGGGATGAAGGGCAAAGAGCGCCGCCACAAAGGCGCTTCGCCACACCGCGCCCGTCAGAGTGCCGAGGGCCATAAATAAAATGATGGTATTCATTGCGTGAAACACCACATTTACAAGGTGATGCGCCCCCGCGTTTAGGCCAAACACCTCGACGTCCATCATATGTGAAATCCACGGCAGCGGTTGCCAAAACCCTATCTCTGTTGTCTTAAATGCCCAGAGAAGCCCCTCTGCAGTTAAGCCCGTCAGGACATGCGGATTTTCTGTGACGTATTTCTCATCGTCATATCTGATAAAATCGAAATTTCGCACCGGCAGATACACCAGAACAATGGCTATCGCAAGCCCGATAGCCACAACGTCGGCTGCCCGGAAAGAACCGGTGCGTTGGGCGTTATTCCTGTCATATCCGGCCATTTGTTCAGTGGTGATTATAATATTTTAGTGGAAAATAAAGCTATTGGCCAGAGCCACCCAAATCCACCATCAAAATCAGTCGTGGCGTCAGTTTTGATTTTTTGAGAGATTTTG
>JADFXZ010000320.1:1811-2205 GCA_015233265.1 Nitrospirota bacterium | reverse complement strand
TTTGCCTATTCTTAGGTAAAGAGATAGACCGGCTGGCAATTAAAGTGGCTATATGGCACAATAGTAGATAAGAATCCTATGCAGTTGAAATTTCAATTTGCATTATGGACGAGATGAATGGTAATCCGTTCATTTTTATGCATAAAAAATCGCAATATGCCCTATAAATACGTCTACTTACTTATGCGCTGATTAATATCTAATTTATAGTGCCTTTGCCCTGTTGCCATGTTCTCCGCTGTGGAAAAATAACATATCCTCATGCTAAACTAAACCCTAGGGGGGAGTGCTGGCAAAGCGGTCTCAGCGCAGAAGGTATTAGTAGTGGCCTTCTTGTAGTGGCCTTCTTACAGAAACGTAAAGAATGAGGATAACAAGGTGAATGAAAAGCTGA
>JADFXZ010000320.1:0-1789 GCA_015233265.1 Nitrospirota bacterium | reverse complement strand
CTGTGAAGGAATCCAGAATGTCAGACTGCATCTTTATTGATGCGTTAGAATATCCCGTGCCATCAAACCAGGATATATCGCAGTGAAACGACTGTTTATGGCGCTCGAACAACGCACCCTTAAATTCAAGCTGCGCCTGATTGCAGGAGTTCTGCTTACGATTGCCTTGAGTTTCGCGCTGGAGAGCCTGCACAGCAATTATTCAATGACTGACAAAATCGACCTCTTCTATGAATTCGGCATAGTCGGAGTTGACACTGTTAAGGACATTACGATTCGCTGCATACAGATTGAAAACAGGCTGTTTGAGGCAATTTCAGCGTTTGACAGTGAACAACGGGCAAGGGCACTCACTCAACTGACTCAAGGACGGGATGGCTTGAAACAGTCCATTAAGGAACTTCGCTCCCGCCCAACTATGAATGAAAACAAAAAGGACCAAGCAGATTTTGAAGCCCTGATTGCTGGCTTTATGTCCAAAGTTGATCAGGCAATATTACTTATCGACAATAATTTATCAGAGCAGGCAAAGGCCATGGTCACCGCTGATGACTTTCAAAATATCGTGGCCGTGGCCAATGCTAAGCAGGCGGCAATCGTTAAAAGAGAGGCTGATAAAGTTAAAGAACTCGCAAAGAAAGCGGAGCATGGCGTAAGAGCGTCTTTCTGGATGACGATCTTCTTCATAGGCGTCAGCCTCCTCCCAGCTGTATTGATAGTCCGAATAGTTGGCAATTCAATCCAGCACCCATTGAGCCGTATACATGGTGCGATTGGTGAGTTTGTCTCTGGGAATGTCGAATGCGCGGTACCTCACACCGGCTACCAAAATGAACTCGGGGCATTGGCCCGCACTATAGAGACGCTGGAGAGTGAGGCGCGCCAGATAGAGGACCAGCGCTGGATTAAAACCAAAACAGCTGAAATGGCAAGGTATCTGCAGCAGGCCACCAGCTTTATCGACCTGTCCCAGAGATTCATGTCTCATGTGGCGCCTCTGGTGCGCATGGCACACGGCGTGTTTTTCATCTATGAGGAAGACAAGAAACGCCTCCGCCAACTTGGGGGCTATGCTAATGCGGTACGCAACTTCCCGAATCAATATTTGGCGATTGGTCAGGGCATGGTAGGGCAATGCGCCCTAGAGCGCGCTCCAATAACCATTACAGACCCGCCAGAAGACTATATCAGCATTCCGTGCTGCCAGGGGGCTAGTATGCCTCGGTGCATCACGCTGTTACCGGTGCTGCACAACAACAACCTTCTTGCAGTGCTGGAGCTGGCAACGCTCGATATGTTCAGCCCCAGGGAACAGGCACTGCTTGACGAAATGCTCCCAACTTTGGCTGTAAGCATCGAGATTTTTGACCGCACTATCAAGACCATCCGGCTTTTGGATGAGACGCAGCGACAGGCGGAAAACATGGAGCGGCAAGCTGCTCAGCTCGAAGAGCAGCAGGTCGAGATGGAGGCACAGCAGCGAGAGATCAAGGCCACCGAGGCATGGTACCGTGGCATTATTGAACTGGCGCCCGACGGCCTGCTGGTTGCCGATGAAGACGGCAAAATCATTATGGCAAACCCGCAGCTGGAGACCATATTTGGATACGCGGTCGATGAACTTCAGGGCAAGCCAATCGAGACACTCCTGCCGCACGCACTTCGCAGCCATCATATTGGACATCGCAACAGCTTGTTGACCAATACGTCAGTTGCAAGCCGCGGCATGAATGGACTGGAAGTGTCCGGGCTACGCAAGGACGGCAGTGAGTTTCCCGCTGAGGTGGGG
>JADFXZ010000319.1 GCA_015233265.1 Nitrospirota bacterium | reverse complement strand
AAGGAACGCTCACCTGAAGACGAGCTGATGAGGGCTTTGTCGATGATGATAGTAAAATTAACCGAGATTGTCAGCAACGTAACAGCAGCGGCAGCTAATGTGGCCTCTGGCAGCTCAGAATTAAGCGCAAGCTCTCAGCAGCTTTCAGAAGGGGCGTCAGAACAGGCCGCCTCCGCCGAGGAAACATCCTCTTCTATGGAACAGATGACGGCCAACATAAGGCAAAACTCTGACAACGCTATGCAGACTGAGAAAATTGCCCAAAACGCGTCAGAAAACGCACGTGAAAGCGGCAAGGCGGTAACGGAAACAGTGGCTGCTATGAAGGAGATAGCCGGTAAGATTGCCATTATCGAGGAGATTGCAAGGCAGACAAATCTCCTGGCCCTTAACGCGGCAATTGAGGCAGCCCGTGCCGGTGAACACGGCAAGGGGTTTGCAGTTGTTGCCTCTGAGGTGAGAAAGTTGGGGGAACGCAGCCAAATGGCAGCAGGAGAGATAACCGGTCTTGCCACATCGAGTGTTGAGGTAGCTGAGAAGGCCGGTCAGATGTTGACAGTCATGCTTCCCGAAATCCAGAAGACGGCGGGGCTTGTTCAGGAAATCAACGCCTCAAGTAAGGAACAAAACACCGGAGCAGAGCAGATAAACAAGGCAATTCAGCAGCTTGATAAGGTTATTCAGCAAAACGCTGCCGCCTCAGAGCAGATGGCCTCTACGTCTGAGGAACTTTCGTCTCAGGCTGAACAGCTGCAGGATATAATTTCGTTTTTTAAAATAGATGACAGCGGCAGACCAAAGCAGGGCCGTTCAATGGCTCATGGCGACCCCAAAAAGGCAAAAAAGTTTCAGATAGCCCATCATCCACAAACCAGCAGAACTGCCAAGCCTGACGATAAAAAAGGCGGCAAGACCATCGTGTTATCAGATGCCAGCGATGACGACAGTGAATTCGAAAATTACTAAGACCAGATACCATTGACGTGATGACAGCCCCCTGGCCCATCCGGGGGGCTGATTAATACACTCATAAGGAGGTTCAATGGCAGCGTTAACAGAGATAGAGTCAACGCAGTACCTTTCGTTTAAGCTTGATACAGAGGTGTTTGCAATAGAAATATATAAGGTGCGCGAGGTACTGGAGTTTGTGTCTGTGACAAAAGTGCCGCAGACGCCCGCATACATGAGGGGTGTTATAAACATACGAGGCAGCGTTATTCCAGTTGTCGATTTGAAATATAAGTTTGGCATGGCTGAAACGCAAAAGACGATAAACACATGTGTCATTATCGTGGAAATAAAAGTAAACGGAGTCAATACGGTAATAGGGGCGTTGACTGATTCTGTGTCTGAGGTGTTTGAGATGGAGTCAAAGAATGTCGAACCCGCCCCAAGTATCGGAAGTCATCTCAATGTGGAGTCTATAAAGGGAATGGGCAAGAGATGTAGCTCGTTTATAATAATTCTGGATATAGACAAGGTGTTTTCGGGTTCTGAGGGCGAGGATCTGTTGAGTGCCGCCAAAGCTAAAGATGATTTTTTCGGCATGGAAAACTAAGATGCCGCCATTACAAATCACAGCTGAATTTTCCGGGATGCGGATAAATAATCTTGACATAACCCATAAAATAATGTTTCACTTATATCAGTGTTTCGGAGGATATGAGTGAATACGTTTACACTTGGCGGCATACATCCGCCAGAGCATAAGGAGTTAGCATGTAACTCGGCGATTGAGGTGGCAAAGCCGCCGCAGACGGCCTATATCCCATTAAGTCAGCATATCGGGATGCCCAGCAGAGAGATGGTCGAAGTTGGGCAGCGTGTGCTGGCAGGGCAGCAGATTGGAAACCCGGCTGGCTTTGTCTCTGCCCCGGTTCACGCCACAATCTCAGGTAAAGTTACAGCTATCGAGTTATTTACCAACCCTATGGGCAAGAGGATTCCTGCTATTGTCATCGAAAGCGATAAGGCAGATGAATGGGTGTCCTTTGAGGAAGACCCCAACTACATGGAGCGTCCCTCAGATGTATTGAAAGAACGCGTTAAGAACGCAGGCATAGTAGGCATGGGTGGGGCAACATTTCCAACCATCGTAAAGCTATCCCCTCCGAAAGAAAAACATGTAGATGCCGTCATCATAAATGGCGCTGAGTGTGAACCCTATCTGACTGCAGACCACAGGCTAATGCTTGAGCACCCGCAAG
>JADFXZ010000115.1 GCA_015233265.1 Nitrospirota bacterium | reverse complement strand
CTCAATCTTCCCCGACGGTGTCTTACACGATGTAAACCCCTCTTCCCAATGCGGGCCAACCTCTATGACGCCCTCTTTTTTTAACTCATCAAGCGTTATGCCAAACGGCTTGAGACGCAGGGCATTAAGCTCGTCCATCGTAAAATTAAAATATTTCCCTATGCCAAGCCCCTTAGACAGGGCGGTGATAATATCAAGCAGGGGTTTTGTGTCATACATCGGCGCAACGGCCTGTTGAATAACTGTCAGCTGAGCCACCGGCCCTGAGTGGACGGTATCGACGTGGTCGTCCCTCTCAAGAAAAAAAGACTCAGGCAGCACATAGTGCGACAGTGCGGCGGTCTCTGACATCACGCAGTCAATAGTAACAAGAAGCTCAAGCTGCCTGTACCCGGCGATAACCCGTGCTGGATTGGGATTTGTTCTTACAGGGTTCATGTGATATACAAATCCTGCCTTTAGTTTACCGGATAAGGCAAGTTCAGGGACTGCGTGGGCAATTCCATCTGAATAAGACCCTGCGGGGTATCTGCCGGGGACCCCGGAGCCGTCGGCCTTTTCTACGTCAGGTATACCGGGGGCAGGGTGACCGCCCTTTTCAAGCTCACCAAGTGTTGGTTTAAGGGGCAGGAAAAGCCCTCCCACGCGCTCATAGTTTCCAATGAGGGCGTTTAAAATCGCAACCGCCCGCATCGTCTGAAAGCTGTTTATATAGCCTGCGCCGTGGCCGCCGTGATAGCCCCTGTGAATGAGGGCGCGTGGTTTGTGTGAGGCGAATTCATGTGCTACGCGATAGATTGTGTCCTTTGGAATGTCGCATTGTTTTTCAGCCCATTCGGGGGAATATGTGACGATTTCGTCTTTGAGTGCGTCGAATCCTACGGTATGGTCTTCGATAAATTTCTGGTCATAGAGACGCTCTTCTATAATTACGTTTATCATTGAAAGTAAAAAGGCTAAATCAGTACCGGGTCTAACGGCAAGCCAATCGTCGGCAATCACTGCTGTCTCGCTGTGCCGAGGGTCAAGGACGACAAGGCGCGCGCCATTTCTCTTAGCGTCTGCAATATCTTTGATTTGCTGGAGCTTGATGCCTCCTGCGGGGTTTCTGCCAACGAGAATAATATAGCGGCTGTTTTTGAGGTCATTGTCTGGCAGGCCGCCGCATGTTGCGTTGAAGGCTGCATTGCGGGCAGTGAAGCACGTAGCGCCGTGGGACAGGGTGTTTGGGCTGCCAAGCGCGTGCATAAATCTAAAGGCAAGCGGAAAGTTGGCCATAGGATATTGTGCCCAGAATACTGACTGCGGCGTGTTGTCCATGATTATGAGATTGAGCTTTGTTGTGATCTCACCAATCGCCGTTTCCCATGAGACAGGGACGTATTTGCCGTCGTCTGTCCTCTTCATGGGTTGTTTAATCCTGTCCGGGTTGTAGAGTTCCGCAACATAGGCATGTCCGCGAGGGCAGACTGTGCCGGCGTTATTGTATGTCTTTGGATTTCCCAGCACTTTCCATACGCGGCCGTCTTTCACATGGACGAAGATGCCGCAGCGGTTGGCGCCGCAACCCTGGCACTGGGTTGGGACTATCTTTACGTCTGCTTCCTGGGCGCGGATTTGATCCTTCTGTGCCGCGCACGAAAGCCCACCCGCCGCAAAGCCAGTGGCTATTGCAGAGCTGGCAGCCGCCCGCATAAAGGTTCTGCGTGTTATCTTCTTGTCAAAAGACATTTTTTATCGCCTGTTTATCATTGCAATGTGATATCAGCCAGTCTTGCCCCATTGGGCTAATCTCATATCCAAGTCAGTTATCTTGCCGCTGCACTAATGTATTATATCATATGAATACCACATAAGACACATGCTTGCCCAAGGCAATCACATTGGCGAAAGTGCCTATGCTTTTAGCTCTGACCGATGCTTTCATGGCTATTGAAACGCGATTGACCTGTGGGACTTATTAATTAGTATCACCAGACGACAACTCGCATACCGATGTTTTGTCCTCACGATGGATATTTAACTCATCTATTGCCTTTGCATCGGATGAACGGGAGGATGTCTCAGCGGTGTCGGCAACTGTAAATTCCTTATCGCCTGAGGGTGTCTCTGATGACTTGATCTGGGGCTTATCGCTGAGTTGGGCTTGGACATCTTCCAGCTGAGTGCCGGTTGATTCCGATGGCGCGGATATTTCAGACTTGCTGTTGCCAGTGAGTGTTTTTTGCACGGTTGATTTATTTTTTTCGATTGTCGTCTTGATTGACTTTAGGGATGCCGTGATATTTTTCATTTTCTGTTGCACTTTAGCGATGTCTTTCATTTCCGGTTTATATTTGTCCTGTGACCGCAACACCGCCTTTATTTGTGTCTGGTTTGGGGTACTTGCCTCAGCGGTTGCCATCTTCATAAAATTCAGAGACTCTTTGATTTTGTCAGAGGACTTTTGGCTTGTTTTCTTTAAATCCGGTGACTTTGACGTAGTCTTTTTACCGGAGGGTGTGGAGCCGGAGGTTTGTCCACTGTCAGACAGCGGACCGGTCAAATGAGTGGACTTCTTGGACGACGGCATATTTCTCAGTGACTGGTTTGAACTGTCTCCGACAGAACGCGTTACTACGGCAGTACTGCCCTCTCTGGCGGCACTAAACAGCTTCGAAGAGGAATACACTATGACGGCCAAAAAGACTAAAAAAACTATCAAATAGACAACATGCCGTGTGTAGTCACGGGAGTTATCGTTGTAATAACTATAATTATACTTTGAATTAGTTGAAGTATCAGGGGGGGTGAAGGTCTGGGAGTGAGTATTTGCCGCAACCGGCTGCTCACCAGAGCCAGCGCGGCCCACATCTGCGGCATCGGCTGGCACTCTTTTAACAATGTCGGCATACAGCAGTTTAAGTGGTGATTTAGATGAGTAAACTCCATCCTCTTGAAGAATACGCAAACCCTCTGAGCTGTCCAAAGACAAGGACTCTAAATACACGCGAATATAACCCTTAGTGAATACCTCGCAGGGGAGCACCTTAAAGTTTTCGTCTTCCAGCGCCTTTAAATATGCCAGCTTTATCATCGTCGTCGCAGAGATTTCCTCTAACGACAAATTTGCCGCCTGACGACACTTTTTGAGATAGTCTCCTATCACTATACCAACCCATCCCTATTATAAAATAATCATTCAATAAAGTCAAACTATTTTTCGAAGTATTTTTTCGACAAGTGTAAGCGTTTAAATAATCGCACCCAGTGATGAGCCAACAAGAGCATCCCAGTCCGATGGATGGAGTTTTCTAGGTGATTACGAATAAATTCACCGTGAGGCGGTGTATTATTGTCTGATAAATATTGTATATTAATCAAGGGTAGATTTTATTATAGACTGAGGAGGCTTCCACAGATGAGCAAGCCGTTTTCTATAGGAGTAGATTTGGGCGGGACGAACCTTCGCGTGGCCGCAGTCTCACGCGAGGGGGAGATAGTTGACCGTATAACGGTACCATCGACCGGCAATGTTATCGAGAGCCTGACGGGCGCGATAGAGCGGCTGTTTTCTGACAAGATAAACGGCATAGGGCTTGCTATAGCGGGGCTGACCGATGGCAAGACGATATTATCCTCACCTAATCTGCCTATACTTAAAGACATAGACGTGGTTGGAATATTAGAAAAAAAGTTCAACACGCCGGTCTATATGGGAAATGACGCCTCGGTTGCCGCCCTGGGGGAGAGCATCGCGGGGGCAGGGAAGGATTTACACACATTTGTGATGTTAACGCTGGGCACAGGGATTGGCGGCGGGGTAGTCTATAACCGCAAGTTGCTGAACATAGCCGGTGAGCTGGGGCATGTGATAGTTGAGCCTGGGGGCAGGCTGTGTGGCTGCGGCGGAAAGGGCTGCCTTGAGGCGTATGCCTCAGCGCGGGCAATGTCCACGGTTGCCGCTGAGGCGATTGAACTCAACCGGCAGACGAAGATGACACAACGAGGCGGTGGTGAGCTAATGCCCGCTGACATCTATAAATACGCGTTAGAAGGAGACGACCTCGCAATAGAAATCTTCAAAACGGCGGGGTTTTATCTTGGGATAGGCATAGCAAACTACATAAACATATTCGGCCCTGACGCGATAATCCTGATGGGTGGGCTGATAGGGGCATGGGACATATACGTAAAGAAGGCGATAAAGACCGCGGCGGCATCGGCGTTCAAAGAGTTATACGCCAAAACGGCAATAATCCCATCGAAACTAGGCGGCGACGCAGGCATTATAGGGGCGGCTGAGCTGACGTATTGCTGAGCGATGGTGCGGAATTTCTAATTTTGAGTTTTATTCTTATACCTATAAATTATTAATCAGTGCATTAGTAAGTGGACATTATTTTTTTCATAAAGGCTTTACATCACGTTTTAGCTGCAGGCAATGTCGTCATACTTATGTGCTGATTAATATATATAGAATTTTTTGAGCAAATAATCATAGCGTTCATACGGCTTGAATTGCCTGCCTCAATTTTGTTATGTTTACAGCTGTGAATGGCGGTAGATATACGGCTCTGGTTTTGGCGGTTGTACTGACTTGCTTGTTATTGCCGTTTTCGGACTGTCTGCCCAGCACTGACTCTGAGATAGTCAGCCGACTCTTTTTCCTGCCGCCCGGATTAACCGCCCCTAAGGGCAGGGAAAATACTCAGAAAATCCGCCACTGGAAAAGTATTTTCAGCGAGGAAGACCTTGATTACGATATACGGCTTCTCAAATATAAAAAAAATAACGGCATTGAACTCAAGACCTCCTATCAAAATCTCATCGCAGGGTGGCACAGGCTCCTTGAGGTCAATCATCTGTCGATGATCCTCAAAAAATGCAGGGAAAACGAAATCCCCGCTGAGATCGTCTTTTTGGCGATGGCCGAGTCCATGTGGAATAAAAACGCCGCCTCCACCTCCGGGGCTAAGGGCTACTGGCAGTTCATGCCCTCTACGGCCAGACTCTACGGCCTCATTCACGCCCGCTCAGACCATAGGGCACACCCCGAACTCAGCACAGACGCCGCCATTTCACTCCTGCAAGATAACTATAACCTGACAAAAGGCTGGGATAGAAAATTTAACATCAACCCCAGGACAGTCTCTAATAACGACCGCTGGCTCTGGGCCTTCTGGTCATATAACAGCTCTCCAAACTCTGTCGCCCGTTATTATAAAAAACTGCGCGGCAACCCATCCAATTTCGCCCTCTACTGCGACAGCTGCGAAAACGCCAACTATGTCAATAAAATATTCGGTATCAGGGCAGCCCTCAAGGCTTATGTGGTTAAATCGATAAAACCCCCTGTGCATAAAGCCCCATCGAATCAGGCGCTATCTCAGGCCGATGCCCTCTACAGCCACTACCAAAACACATGGTTCGAGTTGCCCCTGCCTGAGCGCCTTGCCGCCCTCGAGGAAATCAAACGCCAGTACCTCGCTCTGAAAAAACCAAGAAATCAAGTCCCGCCAGATGCACTAAAGGATGTCATTAAACAAATCAGGCACATCGGCACAATTCTGTCCTACGTATAGATTATGTTATCATATCCTCATCAGAGGACTACGAGATGCTCAATAAACGCGTAATCTTAATAGCGGTATTACTTGCCGGACTGGTCTGCGTAATCTACATGCCGGTGTTCGATAACGATTTCGTCAGCTACGACGACGGCGTAGAGGTGGTTGATAACTATCACGTCACTGAGGGGTTGACGAGGAAGGCTATCGAATGGGCATTTACAACTTCGTATGACTCGAACTGGATTCCGCTGACGTGGTGTTCGTATATGCTTGATGTAGAAATATACGGCCTTAACCCCGCAGGGCATCATCTGACCAGCGTGCTTATTCACGCGTTAAGTGCGGTGTTATTATTTCTGTTTCTTTTCGTCACTACGGGCAGCACCCTTCAGAGCGCGCTTGTTGCTGCCCTGTTTGCCATTCATCCGCTGAATGTCGAGTCAGTTGCGTGGGTGTCTGACAGGAAAAACGTCCTGTCCACATTTTTTTGGATTGCCGCCTTCTGTGCCTATGCGGGGTTTGTGAGGCGGCTGGATTGCAGGCAGACCAAGGGCGTGTATTATATGGCCGCGCTTTTGTTATTTATATGCGGACTGCTGTCAAAATCTATGCTCGTAACGTTTCCTTTTACGCTCCTGCTGCTTGACTATTGGCCGCTGAAGCGCCTTACAGACAAGACAGCATTGAAACAACTGACTATTGAAAAGCTCCCGTTTTTTTTCTTTGCCGCAGTGTTTATCTTTATAACTATTCACGCGCAGCGCTCCGCAATTGCTGGATTTGAACTGCTTCCTTTTAACACAAGGATTTTAAGCGCCCTGACCTCTTATGTCTCCTACATAGCAAAGATGCTCATGCCCACTCATCTGGCCGTGTTCTATCCCTATCTGCCAACAAAATCTCTTCTGCCTGCCGTTGGCTCAGCAATGCTCTTAATCAGCATAACGGCTGCCGCGATGATTTTCACAAAGACGCGCCCGTATCTCATTGTGGGCTGGTTTTGGTATCTGGGGACACTAGTGCCTGTGATTCAAATCGTTCAGGTGGGGCTTGCCCCTATGGCTGACCGTTATGCCTATGTGCCTCTGATTGGGATATTTATCATGCTGGCATGGGGGTTGTCGGATACTATAGAGGGGAAAAGCCGCCGCGTTGTGTTTATATCGGCCTCAGTGTTGATTATTGCTGTTTATAGCGCATTTACGTGGAGGCAAATTGGCTATTGGCGGGACTCCGGGGCATTATTTAAACACGCCCTCGATGTCACTAAAAGCAACTACGCCGCACATAACAGCTACGGCGTCCACCTATTAAAGCAAAATAAGCTTGACGAGGCGCTCGCGGAATTCTACAAGGGGCTTGAGGTAATGCCCAATGACCCTCTCCTTAATTTCAACGCGTGGAGTACGCCGCCCTATCAAGGCAAGGACGACGAGGCCAAAAAGTATTACAAAAATTCGCTACAATATTGGAAAGCAGGCA
>JADFXZ010000318.1:675-2221 GCA_015233265.1 Nitrospirota bacterium | reverse complement strand
CATCGGCCTGTTTTCTGCCATACCTCAGCTGGGTGCAGCACTGGCATGGACAGCTCCTGCGCCCCAATTCTGTTCATCTCCTGCCGTATTATCGTATTAATCTTCTCCATTACGCGCAGAAACAAGGGCAGCGATATGTATAACCCGGCGGCAAGCTGTCTGATATACCCGCCGCGAATCATCAGTATATGGCTTACGGCCTCGGCCTCCGAGGGGGTCTCTTTAAGTGTTGGGATAAGCAGTTTTGAATATTGCATGAGGTCTCCTTATAGATTCTATTTACAGTACCGCTGCCTGAAGGAATAAATCGACAGCGAGTCACCATTTTCGACGGCATCAAGGCAGCCGTCTTCGCAAATGTCGGCAATCACGGCTGAAATTTGCTCCTCCTTCGTGTTGGACGCCTTGTCAAGAAAATGCTTCCATAGCTCATCGGCCAGGGCCTTGCACTTTATCTTGGAGATTGTCTGGCCCTGATTGAAGCAACTCATGTATATGTCGTAAAGGTCGTGGCAGCTGTCCGTATCAGAGGCGGCAACTGTGCCCGATGTACCCAGAAACACAATCGCAGCGCTCAACAACAGTAGTTTTCCTGACATCATCTTCCTCCTGATATATGTTATCTGCTAAGGGTCTGGCATTTAAATACTGTGATATAATATAATACACGAAGTGGAAAATATTCAAATAAAATACTACAAGGACAAATATGATTAAATTCGCACCCGAAGGGCTGCCTTTCATAGCTGGGGCAGCCGCCGTTACAGTTGCCGTACTTGCTGCCGTGAGAAATTGGATAGCCACTATCCCGTTTATTATCACCCTGTTTATGTTTTATTTCTTCAGAGACCCCGAACGTGTAACGCCCGTTGATGCCGGGGCGGTCATCTCACCGGCGGACGGGAAGATTCTCCTTGTTAAAGAGGTCAGGGAACAGGAGTTTCTCAGGCAGGAAGTCCGCAAGATAAGCATATTCATGTCTCCGTTGAATGTGCACGTCAACCGCGCCCCATGTGATGGCGAGGTCGTAAGCGTAACGCACACGCCGGGGAGTTTTAAGAAGGCCTTTCTTGATGAGGCATCAATGCACAATGACAACATTGCGATGGTTCTTAAAACATCAAAAGGAAGCATACTGTTAAGACAGATAGCAGGCTCCATAGCACGCCGCCCCGTCTGCCGGGTTGCCCCTGGCGATACACTCAGGCAAGGGCAGCGCTACGGCATCATCAAGTTCAGCTCAAGGGTGGATATTTACCTGCCGATGACAGCAGCCGTGATAGTTAAGCCGGGGGATAAGGTACTTGCTGGCGAGACAGTAATAGCCAGATGGTCATCCGCCGCAGCGGCAGAAGGTACGAAGTGAAGCGCGGGGTTTATATACTGCCAAATGCCCTCACCCTTTGCGGGATGTTCTTTGGTTTCTTCTCGATAATCTCATCGTTTAAGGGCAACTATGTCCATGCAGGCTGGGCAATAATGATAGCAAATATATTTGACGGCCTCGATGGCTGGGCGGCGAGGATTACTAATAGCACGTCGAAGT
>JADFXZ010000318.1:0-656 GCA_015233265.1 Nitrospirota bacterium | reverse complement strand
TGGGATAGAGCTTGATTCACTGAGTGATTTGGTTGCCTTTGGGGTGGCCCCGGCGGTGATGGTATTTAGCTGGGCGCTTGCGCCGTTTGGACGGATTGGCTGGGCGGCGGCGTTTCTCTATGTAAGCTGCGGGGCGCTTAGGCTTGCGCGATATAATATTCAAATGGTCTCAACAGAGAACAAGTATTTTACAGGAATGCCTATACCCGGGGCGGCGACAGTATTGGCCACGTATGTGATATTTTACCACACAATGTGGGAGTCCTCACCCGGGAAGAGCGTCTTTGTGCTGGTTTTAACTGTGGTGTTGGCCGTATTTATGATAAGCACACTGAGGTTTCACGGGGCAAAGGAGCTGAATCTCAAGACAAGAAAGCCGTTTCTTGTTCTTGTACTACTTATACTACTGCTGACAGTGATTGTGGCGCATCCGCCGATTACGCTGTTTGCACTTGCAATTCTTTATGTAATTGTTGGTATAGCAGAGAATTGTTATTTGTTCTATACCAGAAGAAAAGGTTCGACAAAAGAGAGGCCAGCTAAGCAGTGAGGCCAATTTAGGTGTGAGGGAAACTAAGCAATGAGGATAATAAAGATATTCGATACTACACTAAGAGACGGAGAGCAATCCCCCGGGGCCACGATGAACGTGGAGG
>JADFXZ010000317.1 GCA_015233265.1 Nitrospirota bacterium | reverse complement strand
CGCGTGAATAGTGTTTCCACCACTGAGAACTATATTAACGGCTGTCTCGTCAATTGTGACCGAGGCGTCTTTGAGTATACCCCAGAGGGGGGCTGAGGCGTCATAAATCCTGTCTATAACCTTGTTCCACAGGCCTCCCTCAGGGATAGGCGGCGGTGCGTCTGCATCAGTCGTATCGGCATTAGGTTGCCTTCCCTGCGCTTTGGGCGTGGCAGCCGCCTGCTCCAATGGTTTGGCCTCTGCCTTGACGCCCTGGGGTTTGTTAATTACCGGCATAACCGGCTTTGGCGGCGATGGTTTAGGGGATGTGGCTGCTTGGTATGTAATTTGCATATAGTATGTTCGAGGACGAAGCCCTGTTTGGAGTGCTGGCAGAGGGGCTGCCAGAAAGGTTGTAAAAAAGGCTGTAAAGGGGTTATAAAGGGAAATGGGAAAGGTTGGTATATGTAGATTTAGGACATATAGAGACGCACGGTGTAAAACAAGAACGAGGGAGGTGGTGTTCAAAACCGTAGTTGGTTGAAACATGGTTGAAGCAGGCATATAGGGAATTGAATAATCATTATTAATCCTGCCATCGGCAGAGAAAAAATCTCGTTATAAGAGATAGTTTATGGAGGGCTGAAAATTGAAGAAGCTCGCAGTGGTAGTAATGGCAATGGTGTTCGCGCTCAGTTTCGCACTGGCCGCATACGCCGCCGACGCGCCATCGGACACAGCCGTAGTAGCAAAGGGCGACACCAAGATAACGCTTGGCGGAGAGATAAGGTTCAGGGGTGAGTACACCCACATGAGGTACAACCAGTTAGACGAGGACAATCAGTACTACAGCAGTAGGGTTGTCTCCCCTTTCGGAGTAACGCTAACCAAGAACATGGGCCCAATAGTTCCAAATAATGACCATCAGGCATATTATGATGGCAGAGTAAGGATTAGCCTGGATGCCAAAGTCTCGGATAGCGTAGAAGGGTTTGTTGAGTTAGAGTCCGGCACTGGAAACACATCTGACACATGGGTGTGGGGTAACACTGGCGCAGATTCCACCTACGGCGGCGGCGCAACAGGCACCGGCTCAACCGGTACATACGCAAGCGGCAACTCCAAAGTAGGCAGCTTGTACATTCGTCAGGCATGGATCAAGTACGAACAGCCAATGTACGGCGTGAAGGTTGGACATCAGCTTCTGATGCTCGGCAATGGTCTGTTTTTTGACCACACAAAGTATGGTGACGATGCAATCGTAGTATGGGTAAGCCCAACAAAGAACTTCACCGTTGCAGGCTTAACGGCAAAGTTTAGAGAAGGCACGGGTGCAACCAGCGCATTAGCGGCACAGACTGCAGCGGCAACCCCGGGCGGCACAGGGCTGGCCAATGACGCAGACGCATATGTGTTGTTAGCCACATACAAAGGCAGCAACTTTAACGTAAGCGCAGATGTAACGGCAGTTAACGACCAGTCCATAAGCGTAACGACCCCTATTGCAGGCGGTCCTTCCTTTAATGACAATGTACATCTTTGGAACTTTGGTCTTCGCGGCGACGGCCAGATAAGTGCACTTACCTTAAGAGGCGACCTCGAACTTCAGACCGGTACATGGATTCACAATACACCTGGTCAGAGCGACGGGCGTTTCAGAGGCTGGGCGGCACTTGCAGGCTTAGATTACAAGATCGGGCCGGTTAAGCTCACCGGTGAGTTTGCATATGGCAGCGGTCAGGCCGGCGATGACACTGGCAACGATATCAAGACGTTCATCACCTCGTTAGGCAACGATCAGCACTACACATACGTATATGAGTATCGCGTGAAGTCAGCAACTGGCGGAATCAGCACAGGTCTTGCTAACACCCTGTATGTAAAGGGCGGAGCAAACGTAGAGATCACCAAGCAGCTTTCCGCCGAGGCATATCTGTACTGGCTGTATGCAGCTAAGGCAGTAGCTTTAAATGACGCAGGCGGATTCATCGCCGGTGTGCCTTACAATCCTAACTACTCCAGAAATCTTGGATGGGAACTCGATGCGAAAGTTACCTACGCATTCGCAAAGAACCTGAAGTACTGGGTAGAGGGCGGCTACTTCTGGACAGGTACTGCATATGACTACAGAACCAGCCAGACCACATACGTAAATGTTACGAATCCTGCATATACGTACAATACCTACACCTACTCAAGAGACAACGCGTATGCCATCAGAAATGGCATTCAGTTAAACTTCTAAGTGACCTCGCGCG
>JADFXZ010000316.1 GCA_015233265.1 Nitrospirota bacterium | reverse complement strand
CGGCAGAGGAGACAAAGACGTAGAGCAGGTGTCAAATATAATGGCAACAGCCCCATGATTTGCCCCGAGTCTTTGACCTGAATCCCAGATTATAATTTCTGGCGAGACTTACACTAAAATGCGATCAAAAAAAGTGGTCATCATCGTTTTGTCTGATGTTAAACTTCCATTCTTTCAATAAAGACAACGACTTACGGGCCTTCATAAGTTGAATATTAGACAAAATGGTATAATTTGTCTAAGTCTGGTTCCGTTCCAATTCAGTGCTTCGTTCATTTCGGAGCGAGTTCGCCATACCAATAGGCGGCGGTGACGCCGCCATCCATAAGGAAGTCGCTGCCGGTGATGAACGTGCCGTCAGTCCCCAATAGGAGCGCCCCGACAGTTCCGACCTCATCAGGGGTAGCGGCTCGCCCAGCTGGGCATAGTTCAATCATCCGCCTATATCTCTCACCACGAGGGCCGGTCAATTCTTCCTTGGCAAGCGGAGTAATGACAATGCCGGGGCTAATTGTGTTGACCCGAGCTCCTCGCTTGCCCCAGCGAACTGCTTCGGCCATCACCCGTAGTGAGTTCCCGCGTTTGGAAAGCTGGTAGGCGTGGAGGGAGTCCTTTATCTGGCTTGACTGCAGCATGGAAAGCGACAACAACTCGTCGGCGGGCGTCATTGCAAGAGCCTTATTCTGCTCAGCAGTTAATGCGTCAAGGCGATGTCCTGACTGCGATGCGATTACAACCGCAGAACCATCGCGCGCGATAACGTTGCCGAATTCCTCCAGCACAAGCGCGGTTCCATAGAGATCAACCTTCAAGATTGTTTCAGGCGACGCTTGTGAAGGCGAAACACCTGCGGCATGAATGACAATAGTGACTTCCCCAAATGCAATAGCAGTCTGGACAAGCGCGTAAACCGAAGCGCGTGAAGACACGTCTACGGTCGTAGTGCTTACATCAAATCCTGCATTGCTTAGCGCCTCGGCTGCCACATCAGCGTTCTTCTGGTGCAAGTCGGCAAGCAGAACATGCTTTCCAGCGCCGACCCGACGCGCTATTGCTTGACCGATCGAGCCGGCACCGATGACGACGATAACATTTTTCATGCTGGCTTCCCCTATCTAAATTGTTCGTCGCTTATCGTTGAGGCAAGTATACGGGCATTGTACCTTAAAGTAACCTGCGAAGTCTCCTGAAAAATAGACAAGAAGGATTCTTTTGTCTAATGCTGGATAAAACACTCGTTTGCCTGCAACTTAGCATCAATTGTGATTATACTTGTGATTATACTGAGATATTTACAGGTTTAATCGACCAGATGTCATCGGCATACTCTTTTATTGTCCGGTCACTTGAGAAAAAACCTACGTTTGCCACGTTTAGTATGGACATCTTTGTCCATTCGGCCTGGTCTTTATAGACTTCGGCAACGCGCTCCTGGCACTTTGCGTATGACTCAAAATCTGCCATCAACAGATAGTTGTCGCCGTGGTTAAGCAAGGAGTCTATGATAGGCCTAAACAGGTTTGAATCATTTTTCGAGAAAAAGCCATTGTCTATCATGTCAACGGCCTGTTTCAGCTCAGCATTTCGCTCGTAGTATTCGCGGGGATTATAACCGCGCTGCTTGAGGCTGCCTACCTGTTCAGCCGTCAGGCCGAATATAAATATGTTGTCTGACCCGATGTTTTCCTTCAGCTCTATATTAGCGCCGTCAAGGGTTCCTATGGTAAGGGCGCCGTTTAGGGCAAACTTCATGTTGCCGGTGCCGGAGGCCTCAGTACCAGCGGTTGAGATCTGCTCTGATAGCTCGGCTGCAGGAAGTACCATCTCTGACAGCGAGACAGAGTAGTTTTCCATGAAAAAAATCTTTAGCAAGTGCTGCGACTCAAGGTCGTTATTAACTACCTCGGCGATAGAGTTTATGAGCTTGATTATAAGTTTTGCCATAAAATACCCAGGGGCGGCCTTGCCTCCAAATATAACAGTTCTTGGCACGATGTTTTTTAAGGCTGCGGCGTTGCCACTTTTGGCGGCGGCCTTTATACGGTTATAGAGGACGACGGCGTGAATGGCATTAAGCAGCTGCCTCTTATACTCGTGCATACGCTTGAAGTGGCAGTCAAATAAAGAGTCGACGTTTAGTGTTGTCCCCTTTTTGTCTTTGATACAATGGGCAAGCAACTGCTTGTTATCGTGCTTAATGGCGCGCCATCTCTTCTGAAAATCACTATTGCCGGCAAGCGGTATCAGCTTA
>JADFXZ010000315.1 GCA_015233265.1 Nitrospirota bacterium | reverse complement strand
CTGAAGGCAGGGAGATGCTTGATCATATCTCTGTGGAGCTTGAGTTTATGGCGCTGCTTACGTTGAAGGGTATATATGCACAAGAGAGTAACTCTCAGGAACACGAGCAGATTGTACTTGACGCAAAGAGGAAGTTTTTGAGTGACCATCTTGCAAGGTGGGGATTTTTTTATTGCAGGCAGCTTGAGAGTCTCGACGGAGGAGCCTTTTATAAAACCTTGGGTCGTATTGTGGAAGCGGTACTGACAACAGAGTGTCAAGCGCATGGCCTCGATAAGAGTATTTTTAACAAGGATTTAACCACAGAGGCGCTCAGTGGTGTGAGGTGTGACACGCTGACCTGCGGCCCGCTGCCGGGGCAGCAATGACGGCAAGACATGCGGCAAATACAATAGATATATATAACGCAGAGGGAGGATTATGCACGGTAGATATTATTCATGGATGATATTCATATCGGCAGTGGTGCTGATAGTATTCATTGTAATGTTTGTTCGAGGTGAGATGTCGCCTCAGTGGAAATCGCACCAGTTGAAGTACAGGGATTTGGCCATAGAAAACTCAAGGGACGCGGAGTCTAAGAAGGCGGCCATGTCAATGGACATCGAGCTTCGGCAGCTCTATCTGGGCGGCCTCAAGCGCGTGGACAGGTGCACGACTTGCCATCTGGGCGTTGAGAATCCGGCGATGGAAAAAATGCCGCTGCCGCTGAAGAGCCACAGCGGGCCATATCTCAAAGACCACCCCTCGGCCAAGTTTGGATGTACGGTCTGCCACAACGGGCAGGGCAGGGCGGTGGATATGAATAACGCCCACGGACTGGGGCATGAAGTCCACTGGGATTTGCCTATACTGCCGCTGAAGTTTATACAAAGCTCATGTGCCAGCTGCCATGACCCCGATATGTTGAAGGATAACGGCGGGGGCAATGTGGCTAAGGGTGAGCTGCTCTTTAGGGAGCGCGGCTGCAAGGGCTGCCATAAACTTGAGGGCGTGGGCGGTGTAATTGGAAAGCCCCTTGATGGCGTAGGGTCTCAGCCAGTGGCATATTTCCCGATGAGAAATATTCAGGGCGAGAAAACCGTATACGCGTGGATGAAGGAACACTTCGACGACCCGAGAAATGTGGTTGCCACAAGCGAGATGAAATCAGACTTTACCGACGAGGAGACAGACGCGCTGACGACATATGTGCTTTCCTTGCACTTGGATGAGATACCAAAAAAGTACAGGCGTCTTGGAAAGGGGCAAGGGATTCCTGACACTGGAGAATATCTGTATAAGATGTACTGCGGCGCTTGTCATGCATCAGGAGCAGACAGCGTTTATGACGAGGTGTTTAAGAGGACTATCCCTGCGATTCGAAACCCGTCGTTTTTGAAGGCCGTAGACAGAAAGTATCTCAAGACAATCATAGAACAGGGGCGGGCCGGGACTCAGATGACGGCGTGGAAATCTGCCGCCGCCGGTTTGACAGACGCTCAGATAGAGAATATTGTAGATTATATCTCGCAGGATAAGCCTGCCACTCCCTCTGTGATGTTTGGCTGCGGGCCATATAAGCCTAACGTACAAAACGGGCAGGATCTGTTTCGGGTCAGATGCGTAAGCTGCCACGGCAATAAAGGGCAGGGCGGCGTAGGGCTTAATCTGAGAAATCCTGTGGTTCAAAAAGAGGCAAGTGTGGAGTTCCTTGCAACCACACTGCGCGATGGAAGGGAAGGCACCCACATGGCGTCGTTTGGCCCTGATGGGGCAGGTTTGAGTGACGAAAACATTGCCGACATTGTGGCATATGTTAAGACGCTCTCGACAAATAAGTAGTCAGGATTAATAACAACGGCGGCAGCCCGCTTGGCCCACAGCGCAATATGGGGCTGCTGCCGCTTCAGCCGGTTAATAAATTGTCTTTCAAGTGGGCATGCTTGGCATAGATCGGATAATAGAATAGTCAGCGGCTAATTTATATTGAAAGGATTCAAACAACCGTCTCTGTCCATGTATTCCTATGTCAAAGGAGGCTGCTTTTACTGCCGCTTCTTTTACAGTTGGTTGAGACGGAGTAACGGGCTTATTTTAGCCCCCTTGAGTTAAAGAAGTTTGTGTATTTCTTATCTGTGCCGATTATATGCTCGGCAAGCCATTTCTTAAGAAAAGTCATTATGTCGAGAGTTAATCCACCCTTGCCATCTTTAAATTTCTGCTGCTGCATGGAAATGTAAAGCACGAGATAAGTGGATAGGTTGGGATTA